>JAFDJI010000313.1 GCA_019307545.1 Deltaproteobacteria bacterium
CCGTGCTTGCATTCCTGGCACTGCAGGTAGGCGCGCTCAGCGCGCTCGGGGACCGGGTGCGGGTCACGGTGGCATTCCCGGATGCGGCGGGGCTGCAGGCCGGGGGGGTGGTCGCGGTTGCCGGCGTGGAGGTGGGCACCGTGGAACGCCTCGACCTCGCCCACGACCACGCGGTGGTCCACCTGACCCTCGATCCTGACGCGGCGATTCGCTCGGATGCCCGGGCCAGCATCCGCTCCCGTTCCATGCTGGGGGAGAAGTATGTCGCGCTGCACCCGCAGAGTGCGGAGACATCACTTGCGCAGGATGGAGACCAGCTGGAGCCGGCCGGTGTGCGGGTGGAGATCGACGACGTGGTGAACGCGCTCGGTCCGGTGATGGCGGCCCTCGATCCCGAGGCGGTGAGCGAGGCACTGCAGACGTTGTCGGATGCGCTGGAGGAGGACCCGGCCCGGCTGGAGCGCATGCTCCACAACGCCGATGTCATTCTCGCGAATACCGCCGAGGCATCCCAGGAGCTGCCCGGACTGGCCCGAGAAGCCCGCCGGACCCTCGCGGATGGGCGCGCCACCCTGGCCGAGATCGAGGCCCGTGCCGAGGAGGCCCGTGGGGTGATCGCCCAGGCGGAGTCGGTGCTCGAGAACGTGGACGAGGCTGCCGAGGGGGCCCCGGAGGCAATGGCCGAGCTGGAGGGGGCCCTCGCGGACGCTCGCGAGGCGATCGCCCGGTTGGAGTCCACCGGCGAGAGCCTGGACCAGGTCCTGTCCAACCTGGCCGAGATCGACCGATGGGAGCTTCGCCGGCTCATACGCGAAGAGGGCTTCCTGATCCGCCTCAAAAAGAAGAAGGTGGAAGAGCCGGAGGCTGCCACCCCGGAGCCCGGGTTGGGTTCCGGACAGGGTTCACGATAGGAGTCCAGCGGAGGTCACATGCGCATGTGCCTGTACACCATCTCGGTCCTGCTCGTCACCGTTGCGCTCGCGCCGGCGGCCTGGGCCCAGGAAGCGGCCTGGCTCACCCAGGATGCCGAAACGGTGCGTTTCCTGGACGACGACACCGCCGGCCCGGCCCTCGACGAGGGGGAAAAGGTGACCGTGCTCTTCCGGGAAGGGGACCTCGTCCGGGTCCGAAAGGGTGAAAGGTATGGCTGGGTCGCCAGCTCAGTCCTGACCGACGCCGCGCCAGAGGCCGCTGCCCCCACGGAGGCCATCCCGGCGACCGCGCCCGCCGAGTTCGACCTCCAGAAGCTGCAAGAGCTCCTCCAGCGCACTGGGGACATGTAGCTCCTAGCTTTCGAACAGCACCTCTTGCTCCGCCTCTGCCTCCAACAACGGCGCCTGGCTCGGCACGCGTGCGGTAGCAACGCTGGCGGGTCGGCCAGGTCGGGCTTCCATGGGGACCTGGCACCGCACCGGATCGATGGCTTCCGCTTGGCGGGCCACGTGCACGCCAATGTCCTTGCGCCCCGCCCGACACACCGCGCGGGAGGCTGCCAGCAGTGCTTTCTCGGGTGAGTTGTTCTCCTCGGAGAGGTGTCCGAGGATCACGTCCTTCAAGCGACCCGCCCGCGCACAGGTCGTGAGGAGGTCTTCGGCCTGCTCGTTCGAGAGGTGGCCGTGCCGACTCCGAATGCGCTGCTTGATGGGCCAGGGGTAGGGGCCCTCGACGAGCATCTCCAGGTCGTGGTTGAACTCCAGCACTGCGATGTCGACCGAGAGGAGCTTCTCCTGGACCAACCGGGTGACACAGCCGAGATCGGTGAACACCCCCACCCGAAGCGGTCCCAGGTCCACGACGTACCCGACCGGGTCCACGGTGTCGTGCGGCACGGTGAAGGGCTCCACGTCCCAATCTCCCACGCGGAACGGGCGTCCCGCGCTGACGTTGTCCACCCGCTCCGGCAGCAGCCGGGGATGAAGCGCGCGCTGCGTGCCCGCACTCATGAAGACCGGGATGGGCTGGCCGATGCGCTTGTGCACCGACTTGGCGAGGACCCTCACTCCACCGACGTGATCGGTGTGCTCGTGGGTCACCAGCACCGCGTCGATGGGCGCGCCACCCAGTCCAATCGCTTCCATGCGCCGGGTCACCTGCCGGGTGGAGAGCCCGCAGTCGACGAGGAGCCCATGTTGGCCATCGCCGATGTAGGTGCAGTTGCCGCGCGACCCGGAGCCGAGGACGGCCACGGCGAGGTCGTGGTGAAAGAGGACGGGCATGGGGGAGACCTGGAGGTGGGGACGTCAGCGGGAGTCGGGGAGGGGGCGGGAACCGGTCTGGTAGAGGCGCGCTTCAAGCTCGCGGAGGTAGGCCGCGGTACGGGCCGTCGGCCGCTCCTGCCAGGCCTTGATCGCAAGGCGATGGGCCTCGAAGAGGTCGCCGGACAGCTCAGCGAGGACGGCGTCGTGGTAGAAGCGGCGGGCCGTGCCCTCGGGCGCCCTGGGATGGACCCGACGCTCCGCGATGCGGGGCATGGGGCTCACCTGGGTGGCGAGGTCCTGGGCGAGGATCTGCGTGAGGGCGCGGTCCATGGAGCGGCGGCGGCCGAGCATGTTGATGTCACCCCAGGCACTGTCGTCGAAGTGGCGCGCACTGCCGATCAGGTGGGCCTGGGGCTCTCCATCGACGTACACCGCCAACAGGGCGTGCGCCCGTCCCTCCATGAGCACCCGCCGTCGGTCCTGCTCGCCCTCGACCCGGATGTCGATGTCCGCCGAGTGCGATCGACCGCATCGAAGGATCCGCAGGCGGACATCCGCACGCGGATCCACCTCGAGACCCTCCACCGCATTGAGCTCCTCGACGAGGGCATCTGCGACATCGCGGCAATCTCGATCCTGGACGACGACGGCGATCTTCGGGCTTTCCCATCGCAACGCCACCGCCGGCACCGCCAGAACCTCGACCTGGACCTTGTGCGCACACCCCGCCAGCGCCGCGACCACCCCGAGGGCGATCGCCGCCAAGCTGCACCACTGCTGGACCGTGCGACGCATTGCCACAGCTCAGGTTAGCTGCGCGAGGTGAGAAATGAAAGGAGGATCCACCCCATGGCCATCGACATCGGTTTGGGAGGCTAGGCTGGACCGCGCAAAACAACTGCTGGCCGACTGGCTCGCCGAGTTGGGTTTCTCTGGAGACCCGGAAATGGACCAGACGCCCCACCGGTTCACCGAGCTCATGCGGGGGTTCGTGCCGCAGGGAGATCCGCCGGTACCGAGCACCTTCCCGGCGGATGGTTCCGGTCCCGTGGTGTTGCGGGACGTCCCCTTCCACTCCCTGTGCGTGCACCATCTGCTCCCGTTCTTCGGGTCCGCCACCATCGCCTACCGTCCCTGGGACCGGGTAGCAGGGTTCAGCAGCATCGCCGGGGTGGTCGGCTACTGGGCCCAGCGGCCCCAACTCCAGGAGCGCATGGCGGAGCAGGTCGCAGACAACCTCTTCCAGGCCCTGGAGCCCCAAGGTCTGGTGGTGCGGCTGGTGGCCCGGCAGCTCTGCATGGAGATGCGTGGGGTACGCGCCAGCGGGGAGGCCGAGGTACTCGCCTTCCGCGCCGATGCGGCAGACCTCGTGCCGCTGGCAAGGAGTTAGGAGGGCGTAGCGCGCAGCGCACGCCTGACTCCCGTGCCCAGCGCAGCGATGCCCGATAGGCTGACGCCGTCAGTACGTGTTGCGGTGACCCCCGCTGGCGCTGAGGGTGCTGAAACCTACGGGTTGGAGTGGTCTTCGGTGTTCAACAGAGTGTCCAGCCGCACTTCCGGCTCCTCCGCGTAGGTCGTCCCGTTGCCGGCAGGATCCTCATAGGACATTGCCGACTCCGTCGGGGATGTCGCAGGGTGGGCCGGCCCCTCGCGGCTCAGCGCAATCCAAGCGCTGATGGAGAGCACAACCACCGCGATCAACCCGCACGAGAACACCGCCACCGCTGCCGCGAGGCTGTGGGGACGCGGCGGAGGCCTCGGGATGAGCCTCGGGTCCAGGGGCTCCGTCTCCCGCTCGAAGAAGGAGGACTCCCACCCATCCCAGTCGGGCATGGAACCACCGGCGGCAGCGATGATATCGACCTCGTCCGCGGGGAGGTTGACGCCGAACGGATCGGTTCGCGCATCCATCCCCAAGGTTTCCGGAGCGAACGCAGCGGCCGCCACCGGTGGCAGCGGCGGGGGCATGGCGGGTGGCGTCTCTTCGGGCTCCTCCCACGCCGCGAGATCTTCCTCCCACTCCGCAAGACTGTCCTCCCACTCCGCGAGATCGGGTTGGGCGGCGAGGGGCCGCTCGAAACGCGCCCAGGGGTCGGCACCCACCTCGGTGGGCCGGTCCTCGAAACTCAGCTCCAGTTCCTCCTTCTCGTCCCCACCCGTTGGCACCTGGGGGCGAATGCCGTCGCCCACGTCATAGGCCTCCGGCCCAAGCAGGCTTCGACTGCGCGAGCGACCCTGCACCCGCTTCCGCACCGCGCTCGGCGTCCCCGGCCGCCCGGTCAGGTCGGTGGTCTGTTCCTCCTCTTGGACCACGCCGGGAACGGGAGAGACGGCCGCCCTCTCCGTGATCTGCTCGTCTTCGGCGGCAATCCGGGCTCTTGGCTTCGACGGATCCGTGCGCGTGGCTCGGGGGAGCACGCTTCTCGTCTTCAGGAGGCTGCGACGTCGCCTACCGGCTTTCCGTCCATTGTCCAAGGCACCAACCCACGTCCCAATTGTTCCATACCCTGTGTAGAACCCCAAAGGATTCCCGCGGAAACGCGGGGAGACCGGGATTCGGGGGGGGCGGAGGGGCTCTCAGGCACTCGCCTCGCGATCTCTCCGGCGCCTGTGGATCGGACGCACGTGGACATCCCATGGATGCGGATTCAGGCGCGGATCGGAGACGCCCACCGGGGGCACGCGCGACAGGGCCCAGGTGGTCACCAGGACCAGCAAGCCCAGGAACCCAGCCCATACGGTGAGGGAGACCCCCAGGAACAGCGCTAGCGGGAAGGTGTCACCGAAGTGCACCGAGGGCATGACCAGCAGGGTCCGCTCCAGGAACAGCCCGACCATGATCACGGAGAGGATGCCAATGAAGGGCCACTTCATCTTCTTGATTCCCCGCGACAACAGCACCGTAAATGGGGTGAGGAAGCACAGCACGCCCACGGTCCCCGCCATCCAGGACCACTGCGGCAGGTACATGCGCACCAACAGGAAGTCCGTCTCCTCCGGCATGTTCGTGTACCAGATCGGCAGGAGCATGGCGAAGAACGTGTAGGCCCAGAACATGCAAAAAGCGAGGGTCAACTTCCCGATGTCGTGGGCGGCAGGAGCATGGCGAAGAACGTGTAGGCCCAGAACATGCAAAAAGCGAGGGTCAACTTCCCGATGTCGTGGGTGACCTTCGTGTTCACCAGGTGGCGGATCCCCAGCCAGTCCCGGGACAACAGCCCGTAGATGCCGAGGAACGCCAGGGAGAGCCAGAAGCTCGACGCGAAGAACCATGCCCCGAACATGTTCGCGTACCACCACGGCGAGAGCGACATGATGAGGTCGAAGGCGAGCATCGAGAACACGAACGCGTAGAGCAACGCGATCATCGGGGACACCGTGGCCCTGGTCCTCTGGCTGCGCTTCAGCTCGATGTCGATGGGCTGGGGCGACCCGGCGAACAGGGCCCACCAACCCGGAGCCGTCCAGTCCGGGTGCTTCTGCCGCATGAAGATCAGAGTCTGGACCAGGTCTGGGCGCAGCGAGGCGCGGATGTACAGGAAGTCCGTCTCCTCCGGCATGTTCGTGTACCAGATCGGCAGGAGCATGGCGAAGAACGTGTAGGCCCAGAACATGCAAAAAGCGAGGGTCAACTTCCCGATGTCGTGGG
>JAFDJI010000314.1 GCA_019307545.1 Deltaproteobacteria bacterium
TGAGCAGTGGGGAGGCAGCGAGGCGGGCTGGCTCGCCGAGCAGCTGATGACCATGGAGAGCGTCCAGGTGAGCGCCTCGTGGGGCCTGCCCTTCAACATGCAGTGCAACGGCCCCGCCTTCACGATCCAGCGCTGGGGCAGCGAGGCCCAGAAGGAGCGCTACATCCCCGGCCTCGTCGCCGGGGAGTCGCTCGGCTGCTTCGCGATGACCGAGCCCAACACCGGCTCCGATGTGGCCTCGATGCTCAGCACGGCGACCAAGGTCGACGGCGGCTGGCTCCTCAACGGCCAGAAGACCTGGATCTCCAACGCCCAGGTGGCCGACGTCGGGCTGATGTTCGTGTACACCAACCCCGAGAAGAAGCACCGCGGAATGAGCTGCTTCATCCTCGACCTCAAGGATACCGAGGGCGTCACCACCCAGCCGATCGAGGAGAAGTTCGGCCTGTTCTGCGCGCCCACCGGCGAGATCTACTTGCAAGACGCCTTCGTTCCCGACGAGAACGTGTTGGGGGAGGTCGACGCCGGCTTCAAGGTCTGCATGTCGATGCTCGACAGCACGCGGCTCTCCTGCGCGGCCCGGGCGGTGGCGGTCGGCAAGGCCTGCCTCGACGCCGCAGCTACCTACGCCAAGGAGCGCTCCCAGTTCGGCAAGCCGATCAGCGCCTTCCAGATGGTCCAGTCCCAGCTGGTGGACATGTACGTCGAGCATGAGGCGGCGAAGCTGCTGGTGCTCCGGGCGGCCTGGACTCGGGACCAGGGGCAGCTCCGGAACTCACCGGAGATCTCGACGGCCAAGTACTTCGCGGCGGAGGCCGCGGTGCACGCCGCGAACACCGCGATGAAGATCCTGGGGTCCTACGGGTACTCCCTCGAGTACCCCGTCGCCCGCTTCCTGCGGGACGCCAAGAGCTTCCAGATCGTCGAGGGCACCTCGAATATCCAGAAGGTCATCATCGCCCGGCACCTGCTCTCGCAGTACGCCTAGGTCTCGCGGAGGGGGAGGCACGGACGATGGGCCCGGAGTTCCAGCAAGGCCTCCAGATCGTCCTCGTCGGCATCGGCGGCGTGTTCGCAATCCTGCTGGTGCTGATGGGGGTGGTGGTGGTGTTGGGAAAGGCCTTCGGCAAGAAGCCCACCACCCGGCGTTCCGAAAAGTAGGTCGAGCGTTCAACACACGAGAGAGGTTTCGCGATGGCTATCGAAGTCTACGCACCCATGGTCGGCAAAGTGGTCGAACTGCTGGTCAAACCCGGCGAAAAGGTCGAAGAGGACGAGCCGATCCTCCTCCTCGAGGCCCTCAAGATGAAGATGCCGGTCGTGGCTCCGGCCGACGGCATCCTGGACGCCTACTACGTGAAGCCCGGCGAAGACGTCGAGAGCGACACCGTGCTGGCGGTGATCGACGACGAATAGCGCGTAGCCACGTGCCCACGGGAGGACAGCGATGAGACGATACTTCCAGGATCTGCCCAAGCTCGGACGCCCCCTCAAGGCGCGCGAGATCCAGCGCTCCGAGGAGAGCGTGGCCGCCATCCGCGAGGTCGAGGCCCTCTTGGACGCCGAGACCGAGCGGGTCGAACACGTCGGTTTCCCGACCGAGCGCATCAACCAGCGGGGAATGCTCACCGGCAGACAGCGCATCGCCTACCTGGTCGATGAGGGCACCTGGTGCCCCCTGCACACGCTGTACGACCCGGGTTCCAACGACGAAGGCACCACCGGCGTCATCGACGGGATCGGCAAGGTCGGCGGACGGTGGGCGGTGGTCATCGCCTCGAACAACAAGGTCCTCGCCGGCGCCTGGATCAAGGGGCAGGCCGACAACGTCCTGCGGGCCACCGATCTGGCCAAGCGGCTGCACGTGCCGCTCATCTGGATCCTAAACTGCTCCGGAGTGAAGCTGACCCAGCAGGAGGAGGTCTACCCGAACCGGCGGGGCAGCGGCGCGCCCTTCTACCGCCACTCCGATCTGAACCAGCTCGGCATCCCGGTGCTGGTCGGGATCTACGGCACCAATCCGGCAGGTGGCGGCTACCACGGCATCAGCCCCACCGTGCTCTTTGCCCACAAGGACACCAACATCGCCGTGGGTGGTGCCGGAATCGTGGGCGGTATGAGCCCCAAGGGCGGTTTCGACGTCAACGGCGCTGAGCAGGTCGTCGCAGCCACCCGCACCCTACGGGCCAAGCCCCCGGGCCGGGTGGAGATCCACCACGACGTCACCGGCTTCTTCCGCTACGTCTACGACACCGAAGAGGGCGTGCTGGACGGCATCCGCGAGTACATGAAGCGCATGCCGGCCTACGACCCCGAGTTCTTCCGGGTCGCCGAGCCTACCGAGCCCGCCCTGCCGGTCGAGGACCTCGATCGGATCGTCCCCTTCGACCAGACCCAGAGCTACACCCTGGAGCAGGTCGTCGCCCGGTTGGTCGACGGGTCCGAGCACGCGGAGTACCGCCCCAACTACGGTCCCGAGGTCTACACCGGGCTCGTCAAGATCGACGGCTTCCTGGTGGGGGTGCTGGCCAACCGCCAGGGCTTCCTGGGCAAGGGCTATCCGGAGTACGCCGACTACCCCGGTGTCGGTGGCAAGCTCTATCGCCAGGGCCTCATCAAGCTCAACGAGTTCGTGACCCTGTGCGGCCGCGACCGCATCCCCCTGGTATGGCTCCAGGACACCTCCGGCATCGACGTAGGCGACGTCGCGGAGAAGGCGGAGCTGCTCGGCCTCGGCCAAGCGCTCATCTACAGCATTCAGCAGACCGACCTCCCCATGGCGCTGGTCGTGCTGCGAAAGGGCACCGCGGCCGCCCACTACATCATGGGCGGGCCCCAGGGCAACGACCACAACGCCTTCACCCTGGGCGTCCCCACCACCGAGATCCAGGTCATGCACGGCGAGACCGCCGCCGTGGCCGCCTTCGCCCGCCGCCTGGTCAAGGAGAAGGACGCCGGGCGGGACCTGCAGCCGGTGGTCGACAAGATGAACGACCTCGTCGGGCTGTACAAGGACCGCTCCCAACCGTTGTACTGCGCCAAGCGAGGCTTCGTGGACGAGGTGGTCCGGTTCGGGGACCTGCGGCGCTACCTGGTGGCCTTCGCGGGATCCGTCTACCAGAACCCGACCTCCCTCTGCCCGCACCACCAGATGCTCACGCCTCGCGTGATCCGTGGATGAGTTGCTGAGCCAGGTCCTGGCGCTGGCAGGCGCGAGCGGCCTCGCTCACCTCGGCTGGCAGACCCTGGTGATGTGGATCATCGGGTGCCTGTTCGTCTACCTGGGCATCAAGAAAGACATCGAGCCCCTGCTGTTGGTCCCCATCGGCTTCGCGGTGGTGATGGTCAACATGCCCCTGGGCGGGCTGATGGACGACGGCGGCGCCCACGGGGGTCTCCCGGGGCTGTTCTACATCTTCAACGAGTATGGGCTTCGCACCGAGCTCATCCCCTGCCTGATCTTCCTCGGACTGGGCGCGATGACCGACTTCGGGCCGCTCATCGCCAACCCCAAGACCCTGCTGCTGGGTGCCGCGGCCCAGCTTGGGGTGTTCGTGGCCTTCCTCGGCGCGCTCGCGCTGGGCTTCACGATCCAGGAGGCCAGTGCAATCGGCATCATCGGGGGGGCGGACGGACCGACCACCATCTTCACCGCCACCTCGCTCCAGGTGAGCGACGCGGTGCTCGGGGCCTGCGCGATCTCCGCCTACTCCTACATGGCCATGGTCCCGATCATCCAGCCACCGATCATCAAGCTCCTGACCAGCAAGGAGGAGCGCGGCATCCGGATGAAGCAACTCCGGCCGGTCACCCGGACCGAGAAGGTGCTCTTCCCCATCGTGACCGCGGTGGTCATCTGTGTGCTGGTCCCCAAGGCCACCCCGCTCATCGCGATGTTCATGCTCGGCAACCTGTTCATGACCTCCGGGGTGGTCGACCGCCTCCGGGATACCGCCAGGAACGATCTGATGAACATCGTCACCATCTTCCTGGGGTTGGGCGTGGGCTCCACGATGATGGGGGAGGCGTTCCTCCAGTGGCGGGTGCTCGGGATCTACCTGCTGGGGCTGGTTGCGTTCTCCTTCTCCACCGCCGGGGGCCTGGTCTTCGCCAAGCTCATGAACGTGTTCCTCACCGAGAAGATCAACCCGCTGATCGGCTCGGCCGGGGTCTCCGCGGTGCCCATGGCTGCGCGGGTCAGCCAGAAGATGGGGAACGAGGCCAACCCGAAGTGCCACATCCTCATGCACGCCATGGGCCCCAACGTGGCGGGGGTGGTCGGCACGGTGGTCGCGAGCGCCATCTTCATCACCCTCGCGCTCTGAGGTCGGGTTTCGAAATGTTCAGCTACGTCGACCCCTCCATCTACGAGCTGCTCCTGGACCAGGGGAAGATCGTCACCATCGGCGAGGACGGGCGTCCCTCCGAGGACGACATCCGACCCAGCACCGATCGCATCCATCTGCTCGGTCCAATCCCCCTCCCAACCATGGTCGACGGCCGCGAGCATACGTTCCGCTGGTATCCCTTCGTCCGCCGCACCCAACACGAGCAGGTCCTCGAGATCGCCAGGCGTCTACGGGGAACGCCGGACATGAATGGGCTTCGGGATCTCCTGACCTCGCAGATGACGGTCAGCTCGTTCCTCGTCTACGGCGCTTTCGAGGAGGCCGAAGTCCCGCTGGTCCGGGTCCACTCGTGCTGCATGACCGGGGAGATCTTCGGCTCTCTCCGCTGTGAATGCGGACCCCAATTGGAGGAGGCGTTCCGTCGGATCGTGGACGAGGGAAGCGGCGCCATCGTCTACATGGCGAGCCACGAGGGCCGCGGCATCGGCCTATGGGCCAAGGGCATCACCTACCTGCTCCAAGACATGGGCCGCGACACCTATGACGCCAACCGCGACCTGAATCTGCCGGTCGACTCCCGCGACTTCCGCGACGCGGCGATCGTCCTCCTCCACTTCCTGCACCCCCCACCGCGCATTCGATTGCTCTCGAACAACCCCCTCAAACGCGAGGACCTGACGAATCATGGGATCGAGATCGTCGGCCTCGAACGCCTCGTCGTCGGTCTGACCGACCACAACCTGCGCTACATGCACGCCAAGCACGCACATGGTCACGCCACCGGCGACCTGCCCCCTGCTTCCAGAGAAGACGACGAGCCAAAGGAGTAGGGGCCGCTGGACGACGGCGTCAGTTCGCTGGTTCCTTGCGCGACATCAGCATGTAGTATCTCCAGCGCTTCTCGATGCGGTATTCCTCCTCCCACAGGAACACGGTCGCGGGAAGAGGATGAAGGTGGGGTGGTGCTGGCGCAGGTCCTGCTCGTACTCCTCCGGCCACGCCAACTCGTGCTCATCGTAGACATGGTGGGTGGCCGCGAACCGGGATGGGCATCGCAGGCCGGACACCTGGTACACGGGGGACGCGCCGAACCCCGTCACGCACAGGGTATCGCCGGGTTTCGCGCGGTCACGGACCTCGAGGCCGATCCGCTCCAGTGCGCCGTACACGACCGGCCCGCGGCCGAAGGGGACGAGGTAGTCGGAGCGGGGGATGCGCCCCAGCACGTACTGCACCAGGTTCCCGGTGTGGGCGCGGTAGCTCCAGCGGCTGTTCGAAGTCCAGCTCGGGGCCAAGACGAAGCCCAATGCCACCACGAGGGCGGCGACGAACACCTTGCTGCGAACACGCTGCCACGAGAGGTCGACGGCCCACACGATCAGTCCCGCGAGGAAGGGCACCACCACGATCCAGTGGTAGGGGAAGAACTTGCCCTGGACCCACACCGACGCCCAAGCGAGGGCCGCCATCCCCGCGAGCACGGCGCCTACGGTAGCGCGCTCCCGATCCCCGCGCGAAGCGGCCCAACCCGCACCGGCGGCAGCCGCGGTAATCCACACGTATCCGCGGCCGTTGTGCTCGATCCAGCTGGGCACCCTGCGCGCGTCGGCGACGTAGTGCAGGAGGTAGTCCCAGAGCGTCTCCCACATCGCGTCGAAGGCGCCCAGAACGATGATGGGCAATGTTGCCACTGCAACCACCGCCGCGCCCGCGATAGCGAAGCGGGCGAAGGAAGTCAGAGCCGCCCGGGCGCTCCAGCCTGCCGAGCGCCAGCAAAGCAGAAACACCCCCAGCGCCGGGACCACGGCGGTGAATTTCAACATGAACGCAGCGCCACACAGCGCACCTGACGCCAGCGCCCGGCGCCCGGGGCGCGGATCGCGCATCGCGATCACCACGGCGGCCAATAGCAGCGCCGCCTGCCACACCTCCTGTTGCGCCGAGTGCCAGTAGTCGAATGAGGTGTAGTAGAAACCGGTCATCAACAGGACCGACGCGCCCCACCCCCGCCCGTCCTCCCGCACCAGCCGGGCCAGCAACCACCCGATGAGGAGCACCGTGCCCAGTTCCACCACGCGGATGGACCACTGGTGGTCCCCGAACACGGCAAAGGCGAAGGTGTGCACCAGGTAGATGCCCACGGGCTTGATGTCCTCGCCGCCCTCCAGGTAGGGCACCTGCCCCTCCAGGATCCCGGCCCCGATGTAGGCGTGCAGCGCCTGGTCGGAGCCGAAGGGGTAACCGAGGGCTGGGAGACCGTAGAGGATGGCGAGCAGGAGGGCCAGGAGGTCTGCCTCGTGCCCCTCCAACATTCTGCGGAGCCAGCTCATGGGGGGGTCCAGGGGGTTGGGTGAGCAGACCATATCAGCCGATCAGCCCAGCAGGATCGACGGGGTCCGCCTGGCGGACCTCGACGGCAGCGCCGAGGTGGAACCACCTTCAGCCCTGGCCCGCTGACGCCTCACCCGCGCGCCTCCGTCCCGTGACGACCCAT
>JAFDJI010000999.1 GCA_019307545.1 Deltaproteobacteria bacterium
TGCTCTCCGACGCCTACCACATCGACGCCAAGTACCGCTCCATGCGAGGGCCGTGGGGGCAACAGGGCGTGTTCCTCCGGGAGTCACCCGAACCTGAGCTGCTGTGGATCACCGGGTACCAGACCCAGGTGGTGGACGCGGCCACCGACGAGGCGCTGTCGCAGGAGTTCATGTGCCACGCGAACCTGGATCTGGACCCATTCGAGTACCGCAGCGACTTCGATCTCCAGCACGCGGTCTCGGCTCGGGTGTTCACCCTGTCGCAGGGGCAGGACCAGATCACGTTCCCCGTGGGCTTCGGCATTCCCATCCTCTCGACCGAGGTGCTGACCCTGACCACCCAGGTCCTCAACCTGAACGTCGAGGAGCCGGACATGAGGGTGCGCCAGAAGGTCACCATCGACTTCGTGCGCGACAATGACGTCACCGAGCCGATGAAGCCGCTGTTCCTGGGAGCGGTGCAGGGGTTCAAGTCCCTGGAGGGCGATGGCCTGGTTTACGGCATCGCGGATCCGGACATGGAGGCGCACGGCGCCGGCTGCGCCGTGGGCAGCAGCGCCATCGAGAACGACATCGACCGGGACGCGCATGGGCGCGAGTTCACCGCGCACTGGGTGGTGGAGCCGGGGCGGGAGGTGACCAACACCCTGGTGACCGAGTTCCTGGAACTCGAGTTGGACACCACCGTCCACTACATCGCGGTCCACCTGCATCCCTTTGCCGAGTCGCTGGAACTGTTCGACCGCACTTCCGGCGAGTCGGTGTTCCGGGCGGAGGTACAGGGCTCCACCGACCGCATCGGCATCGAGCGGGTGCCCTTCTTCTCGAGCGTCGAGGGCAAGGCGTTGGCTTCCGACCACGAGTACGAGTTGGTGAGCGTCTACGACAACACCAGCGGCGAGGAGCAGGACTCGATGGCGGTGATGTACCTGTACTTGCACGACCCGACGTGGGAGAAGCCGGACCTGACGCGGGTCGCCGTCGCCCCGATGGAGTCCGCGCGGGACGCGACCGCCGAGGGCCCGCCCCGCATGTAGGCGAGGGCCAGTGCTGGAGTCTCCCCGCAAACCCGGATAGGAGGTCGGCCGAACCGACCCGTCCGGCCGGGGGGAGGCATGTCATGACCGTTCGCTCTACGGGAACCCTGCTCGCGCTGTGCGCCCTCGCAACCGCCTGTGGAAAGCCACCGCCCGAGGCACCCGACGAGTTGGGCGAGCTGTCCATCTACCTTTTCGAGAACTTCGACGCCGAGGACGTGGAGGTGCTGCAGGTCGGCACCCAGAACCTGGAGGACTTCCTCGAGGACTTCCTCGACACCCTGGACCTCACCTCGGACCACGTCGACGATCGCGCCTTCACCCTGCCCATCCTCACCGAGGACCACTTCGGGGGGATCACCGGATCGGGCTACGATGTGAACGAGCAGGTCCCGGTGGGGGAGGCGGGGCTGTCTCGCCACGACCTGGCCGCCAACATGGAGTTGGTCGCCGAGACCAACCACGTGTGCATCGAGTCGGGCACCACCGTGTCCTACGACCGGGAGTTCCTGACCGACCTCGACTGCTTCATGGACGGCACCTGCGAGACGGTGGAGACCATCAACGAAGTCCTGAAGCGGAACACCCTCGCTTCGATCTGGTACGACCAGTACCGGGACTACCGCCTGATCACCCTCGAGGATGGCCGGGACGTCCTGTACTCGCGGTACTGGCTGGAGGACGTGTTCGACAACGGTGGCAACGCTTCTTGGGACCAGACCTACATCATCGAGGCGTCCATCCCGGACCCCGACGACGATAGCCAGACCCTGCGGTACGTCGCGATGTGGTCGTCGATCACGCTCTTCGGCATCGGTGACAACGACTACGCGGCCCTGGTGAAGAACGGGATCGACGAGTCCTTGGAGAACACCGACAACTTCATCGACACCACGGACGGCGACTACTCCTGGTGTTCCAACGACCCCGATGAGGTGTTCGACCGCGACTATTCAGTAGCGGTAGAAGTCGGGCTTGTAGGGCCCTTCCACCGGCACGCCGATGTACTTCGCCTGCTCTTCGGTGAGCACGGTGAGGTTCACGTCGAATTTCCCCAGGTGCAGCCGCGCCACCGCCTCGTCGAGGTGCTTGGGCAGGGTGACGACCGTGGTGCCGTAGGCCTCGGCATCCCGGTGCAGCTCGAGCTGTGCCAGGACCTGGTTGGTGAAGGAGGCCGACATCACCATGCTCGGATGGCCGGTGGCGCAGCCGAGGTTTACCAGCCGGCCTTCGGCGAGGAGGATGATCGAGTGGCCGCCTCCGCCGGGCCCGTGGGTGGTGTTCTTGAACTTCCACTCGTGGACCTGGGGCTTGATCTCGATTTTGTCCACCTCGCCCCGGTTGCGCATCTCGTCCAGGCCGGCCATGTCGATCTCGTTGTCGAAGTGGCCGATGTTGCACACGATGGCGCCGTGCTTCATCTGTGCCATGTGCTCGGCGCTGATGATGTTCTTGTTGCCGGTGGTGGTGACGTAGACATCGGTGTCGTCCAACACGTCCTCGATGCGCACCACGTCGATACCGGCCATGGAGGCCTGCAGGGCGCAGATGGGGTCGATCTCGGTGACCCTCACCTTGGCCTGCTGGGCGCGGAGCGACTGGGTCGAGCCCTTTCCGACGTCGCCGTAGCCGCACACGAGCGCGCGCTTGCCGCTCAGGAGCACGTCGGTGGCGCGCATGATGCCGTCAACCAGGGAGTGGCGGCACCCGTAGATGTTGTCGAACTTACTCTTGGTGACCGAGTCGTTGACGTTGAAGGCCGGGAAGCGGAGGGTGCACTCCTCCTGGCGCTGGTACAGCCGGTGTACCCCAGTGGTGGTCTCCTCGGAGACCCCGCGGATCCCGGCTGCGATGGGGGTCCAGAACCGGTCGCCCCGCGCCAGCCA
>JAFDJI010000315.1 GCA_019307545.1 Deltaproteobacteria bacterium
GCAGGGCGAAGCCCATGTTGTCTCGCACCGTCATGTGCGGGTACAGCGCATAGCTCTGGAACACCATCGCCACGTTGCGGTCGCGGGGCCGAAGGTCGTTGACCCGCCGCCCCTCGATCAACAGGTCACCGCCGGTGATCTCCTCCAAACCAGCGATGCAGCGCAGCAGGGTGGACTTCCCGCATCCGGACGGTCCCACGAGCACCAGGTACTCCCCGTCCGCGATCTCGATGTCGACCCCTTCGAGAACCCGAGTGTTGCCGTAGCTCTTGTGGATTCCCCTGAGGGTGACGGTCGCCATGGCCTAGTGGGGTACCCCCATGACCTCGTCGAGTTCACGAACGGGCTCGGGGGGCGGCGTCGCGGGCTGTCCCGGCCAACCGAACAGGATCACCCAGACCAACACGACCACGACGCCGAGCAGGACCCCGAATACCGCGGAGACCACCAGGCGCCGAAAAAGGCCGCGCCGCAAGGGCAGCACGATCGGAGCGGTGCGCTCGTCCGAGCCGGGCGGGGTGTAGTGTCGCGTGACGGCGCGGGGCGCGGTCTCTGCGATGGAGGACACCAGGCTGGAGGGCGCGTCGCTATCCAGCGCCACTGGCCGCTGGTGTGTCGGCTCCACGGTCTC
Source organism: Deltaproteobacteria bacterium (assembly GCA_019307545.1). Lineage (GTDB taxonomy): Bacteria > Myxococcota_A > UBA796 > UBA796 > JAFDJI01. The sequence goes on from JAFDJI010000315.1 coordinate 632, forward strand.
GACCTCCCCCGTCGACCCGATCGTCGCCGGTGGCCCGGGGCTCACCTGCCGCTGGCTGGCCGGTGGGGCCGTCGCCAACCACTCGTTCCGGGCGCGACGCAGATCGGCGTCCTCGTAGTCGATGTCCGGCAAATCGAGACCCTGTTCGACCATGACTCCTGCGCCCGCCACCTCCCCGAGCGCCTCGACCACTGCCTCGCAGGTCTGGAACCGGGCCTCGGGATCCACCAGCAAGCACCCCTTGATCGTCTGGATCACGCTCGCGGGCAGGTCGGGCACGTGGGTCCCGGGTGGCAGATATCGACCCTCCGCGACTGCGTTGAGGACGGTGAGCACGTCTTGGCCGGGGAAGGCACGCTCCCCGGTGACCAACTCGTAGAGGACCCCCCCGATGGAGAACACGTCGGCACGACGATCCGCATTGTGGGCATCGCGGATCTGCTCTGGCGCCATGTAGTGGGGGGTGCCCATCGCCACGTTGCTGGCGGTGGTGCTCATCAGCTCGGACTCCTCCAGGATCCTGGCGATCCCGAAGTCGGTGACCTTGGGGATGAACCCCTTCGAGGTCCGCGCGAGCAGGACGTTCCCGGGCTTGAGGTCCCGGTGGACGAGCCCGTGGTGGTGCGCCTCCCCGACGCCAGCGCAGATCCCCCGGGCGATCGCCAAGGCCTCCGCCAGGGTGGGGCGAAACCGGGCGAGCCAGCGCTCCATCGTCGGCCCGTCCACATACTCCATCACCAGCGCGGGAGACCCACCCACGTCGATCACGTCGGTCACCGCGACGAGGTTCGGGTGGCGCAGCGCGGCCTGGGTTCGACCCTCCTTCAGGAGCCGCTCGCGGACCGAAGGGCGCGGAACGGTCAGGATCTTGAGGGCGTGCAGACTGCCGAGTTGCAGGTGGCGGACCCGGTACACAACGGCCATGCCGCCGTGGCCGAGGTAGTCCTCGACGGCGAAGCGTTCAATGGTCTGGCCGATGCGCAACATCCGGTGGACGACATCCTACAGGGGCCAGAAGGCAACCTCGCCCACGACCCAGTAGACACCGACGACGCCACTCGTCGAGGCATCGTGCGGCAACGTCGCTTCGGAGGCCCTGACTCGCCCAACGTACACGTCGAGCGAACGGATCTCGAGGGCCAAGGTCTGCCAGGCCGCAGAGGGAACGGTGAAGGATCCATCGTCGCGCGCCAGACAGCGGACCTGTTCCTCGACCGCAGAGAAATCCGACTGCCAGAGGTCTAGGCGGATGACCACGTAGTCCGCGGTGTTGGCGGCGCTCCACTCGATATCGAAGTCGAACTGGAACACCGAGGGAGGCGTGCCTGCCGCCAGTGACGGGGTCGTGACGGTGAACGCCACGGGGGTCTCGACCATCCCAGCGACGGAGATCGGCGGCCACGGCTGTGCCCCTGCCATCTCCTCGAGGTCCCAGGTCTCGCCCGCTGCGAAGGCGTTGGCCCCTCCGCCCTCTTCGACCAGGTCCGCCTCGAAACGCTCGCTGGACGCGTCCCAGTTCAGCTCCAGGCTCCCACCGGTGCGGCTGATGTGGATCTGGCTGGCCCCGCTCTGCTCATCGACCACGCCCGGATAGCCCCAACCGCTGGCGCAGGTGTCCAGCGCTGGCCCATACACCGCGTCATAGCCATAGATGGATGGCTGGATGAAGTTCACCCAAGCGAACCCGGTGTCGTCCCAACCGGTGAGGTCGTCTAGGGTACCGACGATGTCGAACCACGCAACCGACCCGAGCGCACCGTACCTGCCCGTCCCGTCGGGCCAGTATCGGAACCCTTCCACCCGGGTCCCCGTCTTGGCACCCCACTGGATGTCCACGTCGGCGAGACCCGCGGTGCCCGGTGGTGTCCGCACCAGGACCGTGCTCCCTTCCACACCGAGGACGGCCGCCTCGCTTCCAGCGAACTGGACCTTGACTCCAGCTCCGACCGGAGAAGCCTCGATGGACACCTCGGTGCCCCCAGCAGCGGTGCCATAGTCCGGCTCCAGGGCGGTGATGTCCACGGGCCCCGGCTCCGCGGTGTCGGTGTCGTTCCCGATGACGCCCCGGATCTCCTTCTCGGAGACCCAGCAGCCGTTGGCGAGCAACGCGGCAGTGACCAGGACGAGCGGGTTGGCGAGCGTGCGACGCAAGGGGGGTCTCCAACTCACCACTTGACACGAATTCCCAGCCCGGCGCCACTTCCGGACGGGGCGGGAAGGAAGAACAACTCGGTGCCGAGGACCACAGCGCCAATCCCGGTGAGCACGTAGCCGGTGGCGTAGAGCGCACGGACGGTAGATGCGTCGTTCCGGATCTCCTTCTCCCGAGCCAGGTCGTAGCAGGATTCGCCGGCTGCACAGCCGCCGTAGGAGGGCGCGTCGTAGTCGCGACGCTTGAAGGCGCGTTCCTGAATCCAGCCATAGCCGAGCACGCCCGCGCCGCCGGCAACGCCGATACTGCCCGTGAGCAACATGGACGTTCGGTGCCGTCGCGTGGAGGGAGGCGGAAGCTCTGGAATCGGAAGTTCGGGCGGATCGGGCTCCAAGGCATCGAGGGAGACCACCTCCAGGCCCTGTCCGGTGACCAGCACCGTGTCCTCCGACAGCTCCCGCACCGCGGCGTGCCAACCTGCGTCGTCGTAGACCTGGATCAGGTGCTCTCCGGCGATGACCTGGAAGGGGACGTCCTGGGTGAGGACCCGTCCATCCACCCAGGCCTCCCCCAGGCCGCGGACAGAGACCGAAATCGTGCTTTCACCGAGGCGATCGGCCCAGGTCTGGTGCAGCTCGGCGAGCTCCGGTCCCAGCTCCTTGCTGGGCGCGGCGTTGGGGTCGATGGTCACGATCCGGATGGTGGCGTACACCGCGCCCTTGCGATCCTCCTGGGCAAGAGAAACCAGCCCGTCGAGCCGGAACAGCCGCAGCAGCTCCTCTGTGACGACCACCCGCTCCTGGCAGGTGAGGCTGTCAGCAGCTCGCTTGAGGTGGCCCTTGGCCTCCTGCAACTCGGCATCGTTGAATGCCGCCCACGCCTCTTCCGCAACCTCGGTCAGGTCAGGACAGGGCGCCGCGAGGGCGGTGGCCATCCACAGCAGCAACATTCGAACTCCGCCGAGAACCCGTCAACTGTACCGCACAGGGCGTCCGGCGCAGGCAACTCTATGGGCAGCTTCCGGGCGCTGACGTCGCCGATGTGAAGCTGTAGCACCACTTGTTCTCGGCTTCGGGATCGACTTCGATGGCGAAGGTCCCCACGTCCTCCCCACTCTGCACCTCCACAGAGTGCGCGCCAGGGGCGAGGGAGAACTTGGCTGGCGTTCGGCCATGCTCCAGCCCATCCACCTTCAAGACAGCCGTCGGCGGCGAGGTGAGGATCTTCACCGTCACCACCTTGGGAGGCGGGGGGGGCGTGACCGCGGCCGGGATCGCTGGCGCGGTCGACGGAATCGTGGAGAGCGGCTCCGGCTCCGGTGAGGTGACGTCCGCGCCATCCGTGCTGCCGGAGACGAAATCCTCTTCTTCTGACGGGGACACGGCAGCCGCGATCGACGGCTCGTCCTTGCCCGACTCGCCGGCGGCGGGGGAGGAAGAGGGGATCGCGAGGCTGTTGTCGCCCCACCAGCCCCCCAACATCGCCGCAGAGGTACCCACCACCGCGATCAAGAGCGCCACCAGGAACGCGGCTCCGGCGCCGCCCAGGAACCACAACCCAGATCGGCCCGGAGGCTCCGGCTCCGCACCGGTGAGCGTCCATACCGGCATCTCCGAACGCTGCCCGGGCGGGAGACCACCGCGGAACGAGTCGTCGTGGATCGAGGCCCAAAGCGGATCTCCGGATCGCGACGGGTCGCTTGGAGGGCCTCCCGAGCCGGTGGTGGCCAGGGGCAGGTCGGGCGCGGCGCCGTCGAGAGGCCACTGCTGCATTTCGGGCATGAGTTCGATGTCGTCGTCGGGTGGGGGAAGGTCTGGGATCTCCCACACCATCTCCCCCGCCAGGACCTTGAGCAGGGTGTCGGTATCGGGGATGCGCAGGTCCCGATCGATGATCATCGAGCCCTTGATGGCGTTGTCGATGCGGTCTTCCAGATCGGGGACGAAGTGGCGTGGCGGGACGTACCGCCCGTCCAGGATCTGGTTGTAGATGGCGATCGTGTCCTCGCCGGGGAACACGCGCCGACCGGTCATGAGCTCATACAGGAGGCATCCGAGCGCGAACACGTCGGCGCGCCGGTCCACCGAGCGGGCATCGCGCACCTGCTCGGGCGCCATGTAGGCCGGGGTGCCCAGCGCGACCCCGGATCGGGTGTGCCCCTCGTTGGTCCCCCGTGCCTCCTCCAAGACCTTGGCGAGCCCAAAATCGGTGACCTTGGGGACGAAGCCATCGCTGGTCCGTGCGAGAAGGACATTGGCCGGTTTCAGGTCCCGGTGCACCAAGCCGTGCTCGTGGGCCTGGCTGACCGCGGCGGCGATACCAAGGAAAAGCGTTTCCGCCGATTCCCGGGTGATGCGGTACTTCTCGAGGGCCTTGTCGAGGGAGGGTCCCTCCACGTACTCCATGAGGAGCCCGGGCGCGTCGTCCACGTCCAGCACATCGGTCACCTCGACGACGTTGACGTGCTGCAGCGTCGCCTGCACCCGCCCC
>JAFDJI010000316.1 GCA_019307545.1 Deltaproteobacteria bacterium
CTGTTCCTCCCGACGAGGGCTACGGAGAGCGCAAGGGCGAAGGTCCGCAGGCAGTGCCCCGCGACGCCTTCCCGGCGGAGTTCCCACTGCAGGCGGGGATGCAGTTCGTAGCGCAGTCCCCCGAGGGGGATCGCTTCCCGCTGTGGATCACCAGCGTCGAGGACGACCAGGTCCATGTGGACCGCAACCACCCGCTGGCGGGTGAGACCCTCCACTTCGCGGTGGAGATCACGGACATCCGTGACGCGACCGAGCAGGAACGGGAACACGGGCATCCGCACGGCCCGGACGACGATCACGAGTAGCGCCAGGTGTTCCCTCCGGATCCCGATGGGCCCGGCCCATGACAGCGGCCGGAGGATCATTTTGACGGACCCGGCGCGACACCGAACCGGCCACTTCCGGTATCCTCCTCGGGAGGGAGGGCGAATGCGCTGGTTCGCGCTCGGAATGCTGTTCCCGATGGCTTGTGCACCCCCCGCGCCCCGCGACGTTGGCAACCCCACACTGCGGATCGCCGGGTCCCACACCGTGATGTCCCACCTGATGCCGATGCTCACCGATACGCACCAGCGCACCGTGGGAACGACTGACTTCGATCTTCAGGGTGGCGGCACCGGGGTGGGCCTTCGCGCAATGCTCGCCGGCGAAGTGGACATCGCAGCGGCGAGTCGCCGGCACATCCCGGCCGAGGAGGAGCAGGCCCACGCCAACGGGTACAGCCTGACCGAACCCGGAGCGCGCCACATCGTCGCGGTGGACGTCCTCGCCCTCTCGGTCCACCCCAGCAACCCCATGGAGTCGCTGACCTACGACCAGGTGATCGGCATCTGGTGCACCCGCTCCATCGACAACTGGTCGTTCCTCGGGCTCGAGGACAGGCCGATCCGGCCCCTCACCCTCGAACCGCTGGCTGGCTCCAGGGCGCTGTTCGAGGACTTCTTCTGCGGTCCCCGGGGCATCCACTCCCACGTGGAGATCCTCTCCCAGGAGGCGATCAACGAAGCACTGCGCACCGACCCCAACGCCATCGCCTACCTGAGCATGGCCGAGGTGTCCGGGAAGGTCATCGGGCTTCGCCCCGACGTCGCCGGACAGGCGCTGATGCCCAGCCAGCAGAACATCATCCGCGGTGCCTACCCGCTGTACCACGACCTGTACCTGTACACGCCAGGGCCGGCGCGCGGCACCAGCCTCTCCTTCCTCACCTGGATCGCCTCACCCGCCGGCCAGGAGGTCGTGGACGAGGCCCGCTTCGTGCCCCTGTTCCTGAGGCCGGAGCAGCTGGACGAGCCGAGACCGCTGCGGGAGACCATCCACTTCGAGCCCGGAAGCAGCGTGCCGAACCAACGCAGCACGGCGCGAATCAAGCTCCTGGTGGCAGAGCTGACGGACCGGGTCGGGGAGTTCCGGCACGTGGTGCTGGAGGGCTACACGGACAACCAGGAGCCCGACCCCACCGATCTGTCCCTGGCACGCGCAGAAGCGGTGAAGGTCATCCTCGAGGCGGAGTTGCCCGGGATGTTCTTCGAGATCATTCCCCGGGGCGCGAGCAACCCAATCGCCCCCAACGAGACCCCGTACGGGCGACTCCGCAACCGCCGGGTCCAGATCTACCTGGCTGAGGAAGAGCAGGCGCGCTCGGAGATCGTGCCGGAGGAGACGGAAAACCTGGGCGGGTGACCGGGCGCTCCCATGTCCGACCACGAGCGCCTCGAACAGCTTCTGGATCGCATCGACGGGCGACAGTACGGTGCCTACCGTGACCTGAAGGGCCGGTGGCGCCTGGGGGGGATCACCCTGTTCGTGGACCACGTGCAGGGCGACCCCTTCGCCGCTCCCACCCGGGTCCGCCTCCGCACCGCGTCCGATCTCGACCCGGGGATGCATCGGGACTCCGACCAGCGCCTGGCCGCAGAGGACTGGCTGCTGCGCCGTTTCGGGGAGGGGCTCTTCGGTGCGAGCCGCGGAAGCGGGAAGTCTGGCCGACTGTACTGCTACCGACCAGGTCCGGAGGTGGTGGAGCGCTCGGGGGTGCGCCTGCTGCGCGACGGCGACGTGGAAGTGCGCTTCTCGATGGGCCTCCCGGCACGGGGGCGGCGGATCCTGGGTCGGCAGGCGTGGGAGATGCTCACCCACGACGTGCCACGGGCGGCAAGACGCCTGGAGCCGGACCCCTCGCTCGAGGTCCAGGTTCGCTCGGTCGTCGCCCAACGTACCCTCCGAAGGCAGCTTCGCGACCGGGGACTGGTGGCCTTCGTCGCGGACGGCGCGATCCTGCCCCGCGCATCGGGCATCGATCCGCAGCCGATGGCGAACGCCGTGCCCTTCGAGTCGCCCCCCTCGATGCGGGTGACCCTCGAGACCCCCTCGGGCGAGGTCTCGGGGATGGGGCTCCAGGGCGGAACCACCCTCGTCGTCGGGGGTGGGTTCCACGGCAAGTCCACCTTGCTCCAGGCGATTCAACGCGGGCACCTGGATCACGTCCCCGGCGACGGGCGCGAGCGGGTCGTGGCCGATCCCGACACCGTCAAGGTCCGCGCCGAGGACGGGCGCCGAGTCCGAGCCGTGGACATCTCGCCCTTCTTGGGCGACCTCCCCGGTGGGCGCACCACCCGTCCCTTCGACACCGAAGACGCGTCGGGCTCCACCTCCCAAGCCGCGGCGATCGTGGAGGCCGTGGAGGCTGGTGCGCGGGTGCTGCTGCTCGACGAGGACACCTCGGCGACGAACCTGCTGGTGCGAGACGAGCGAATGCGCCGCCTCATCCCCAGAGACCGGGAGCCGATCACCCCGCTGGTGGAGCGGGTCCGCCAGATGCACGAGCAGTGGGGGGTGTCCATCGTCATGGTGGTCGGTGGGGTCGGGGACTACCTGGCGGTCGCCGACCGGGTCATCGCCATGGACCACTTCCAGCCGCGGGAGGTCACCGCGGAGGCGCGTGCCCTCGCCCCGACGCGCCCCTCCGCGCCAGGTCCCCTCCCACCCATCGAGGATCGTGTCCCCCTCCGGGAGGGGCTCCGGCCAGACAAGGTGCGCGCCTACGACGAGCGCCGCCTTCGGTACGGGCAAGGCGAGGTGGAGCTTTCCGCCGTAGAGCAGATCCTCGACTCGGCGCACGCCGCGACCATCGGGGAAGCGCTGCGGCTGCTGCACGAGCAGTTGGTCAACGGGCGGCGTACGCTCCGCCAGGTCCTGGATGCCCTGGACGCGATCCTCGACGACGAGGGGGTGGAGGCACTCTCACCCTGGTCGCACCCCACCAGCGACCTGGTGCGGCCGAGACGCCACGAGGTCGCAGCAGCGCTCTCCCGGTTGCGCACCCTGGAGGTCGCAACAAGCCGCTGAGCACTCAGGCCAAGAGAGCCAGGTAGGCCACCGCCAGGCCCATCCCAAACACGGCGACGCTGCTCACGAGTGGAATGGCGAAGGCCCACAGGGGAATGGGTGGCGGAGGTGGCGTCTCCTCGCGCTCTGGAGCCGTCTCCATGGTCCCCTCCCGGAACCAGTCCGCGTCCACATCGTCGAACTCCAACTCAGCCGGACCTGCGAGCCGCTCCGGGGGCAGGGGGAAAACCTCCACCGTGGCGAGGCTTGGCTCGATGGTGGCGCGACGCAGGTGGGCCGGGACGTCGGGCACCTGTGCCGGGCGTTGCACCGGCGGGTTGGCAGAGCGAACCTGGATCGGGGGCTCCGGCTCGACCCCCGGCCACACCGGGGCATCCATGGATGGCGTGCTCCGGGCGGCCCGGGCCGGTCGCGACCTACGGTCCACCCGGGGCCACACCGGGGCGTCGAACGCCAATGCGGGGGCCGGAGCACTCCGCATCCGGCGGGGGCTCCCGAGAAGATCGAACGAATCCATGAACGTGGTCACCCCACACCTCTCGGTCTCTGTACAAGACACCGCTGACGGACGAAGCCGTCACCTCATTCGGGTGTCATGCCCCGGGGTGACAGGAAGCGACAATTACGACCGGTGATTCCCTCGGACCGTCACTCCGAGTAGTTCTCGTCGAGCCAGTCTTCCTGGGCTTCCAGGTTGTCGTCGATGCCGCTCCGGGTCTGGGCTGCGACCACGTCGTCGCCGATGTTGAGCCCGTCGAACTCGGTCTGCGACCACAGGGCGAGCATGCGCAGAGCGCCACCTCCGATAGAGTCGGCGGTCCACTCCCCATCGTCCGCGTTCTCCTCGGTGCCGTCCCGCACGAAGCCGTGGCCGTCGCGCGGGACCCACACCTCGATGGTGTAGGCCTGCAGGATGTGGGTGTTGCCGTTCACGCCCTCTCCGACCTCGGTCATCCAGGCCCGCGCTGCGAAGCCCCACCGCGGATCGCCCTCGTTGACGGCCTCCTCCCCGGGCGGCACATCCGCCGGGTCGGGGAGGTTGAGGTCGATCCACCGGAAGTCCTTGTAGAAGTCGTAGGGGACCGTCATCAGGATGTTCTCCTTGATGAGGTCGTTCCAGGTGACCAGGGTCCCGCAGTCGTGGTCGTACCAGCAATCCTCGGTGTCCTCGAGGAAGTGGCGCTCGAAGAAGTTGGGCGAATAGGGCTCCACGACCCGCTGATCATCCATGAGCGGGATCAACGCGTGACCGGGGATGTCGTAGGCAGAGACCCCGGCCACCGCCACCGGGAGCGCGTCCTCCGGGGGAGCACCCGTGCGTTCGATGTCGGCGACGTCGTCCAAGGTGAGGCGCGCAGGCGTCAGGGCCCGGTCTCTGGAGTGGTTCGCCTCCACGTCCATGCCCAGGTAGATCTGCTCCTCCAGCGTTCGGAGGGCGTAGGCGAGGTCCGCCGCCTCCCCGTCGAAGGACCGGAACACGAACACCGCTGCATCGCTGAACTCGGGGTTGGCAGCGGGTGGCGCCTTGCCGCATCCCATGACGAGCAGCACCAGGGTGGAGACGAGAGCCGAGCAGAAGCGCAACGAGACCTCCGAACGCAACAGTCCGGCTATTTACACGATAGTTGCTCCGAGCGCGACCGGATTTCAGCGGAGGTAGCCCAGCGCCTTCAACTCCGCGACGTCCTCGGCATCGATCGCACCGGTCACCGGGCCGTGCGCCTGGCGGAAGACCTCTGCTTTGTCGACCTCCTCCCCGAGCCAGTCGTCGAGCCGTTTTCGGAGGGCGAGCTGGATGGCTCCCGTCGTCCGGGCCTCACAGGGATCGGCGGCGAGGTCGAAGGGCCATTCCGAGGTGCCCTGACGCACCAGCTTCTGCTTGTCGCCGTCGATCATCGCGTAGATCTGC
>JAFDJI010000317.1 GCA_019307545.1 Deltaproteobacteria bacterium
CGGGTCACCAACCGCAGCCCTTCCAGGTCCACCTGGGCTTGCCGCGCGAGGGACAGTTCGTGTACCACCGCGCCTCGCCCTCCGAAGGCAATCGAGTCGCCATACAGGTGCCGGAGCGCGGTGGTGTACTCCGCGAAGCCCTCCCCGGCCCAGATCGGGTAGTCGCTGGTGCGGGGATGCAGTCCCACCCCCATCGCGAAGAGCAGCGGGACCAGGTCAGCGCAGTGGTCGGGATGTCGGTGAGAGTAGAAACCACCGTCCAGGCGTCTCGGATCCACGCCCGCTTGCGCACACCGGCGCAGGGTTCCGCTCCCCCCATCCACCAACCAGGTCCGCTCACCGAACTGGACCAGGAACCCCGCCGGTCCTCGTGCCGGGTCCGGGAGGAAGGTGCCGGATCCGAGCACGATGAACCTCAACCGACCCCCCTCATCGGCTGTATCGGCCGTCAAAGGGGCTCGTCTTCGCCGAGCCCGATCCAGTCCCGCGCTTCGTGTTCGAGGGTGCGCGCGATGGCTTCCACGAGGTCCTCGGTGGTCGGGCTCCGCACCAGGTTGCCGGTGTACAGCCGCAGCGCTTGGGGTCGCACCAGCCATGGGTCGGCGTCGAGGGGGGGGACGCCCTGGTAGAGTCCGGTGACCGTGGGCGTGATGGGCGGATCCGCGGAACGCAGTTCGTCGAGATTGGGGAGGTTCTCCAGGAGGATGGGGATGTCCGCCCAGAAATCCTGGAGGCTACGGGGGAGTAGCACCATCGCGTCCTGGATCAGACCCTGCCACTCCTGGACTCCCACCTGGAGCGGGAAGGGAAAGGCCGTCGGATCGAGCTGGTTGGCAGCGGCAAACGACCCGACTGCGCTACCGCCGCGGTTGGGGAGTCGCTCCAAGGCCAGGCCCAGGTAGTAGTGGGCTTCGGCCGCCTCGGGCGCGAGTCGGACCGCTTCGCGGGCCGCCACCGCCGCCCCGGAGAGGTCGCAGGTGTTGAAGCGGGCGATTGCGAGTCCGGTGAGTGTCCTTGGGTTGGGGTCGGCCCCCATCTCCAAGTGGTGTTCGTAGGCCTGCAGTGCGCCCTCGAAGTCACCGAGCTCGATCAGGGCCTCCCCGAGAAGAAACAGCGCCTCTGGGTTGTCCGGCTCCTCGTCAAGGAGCTCCTCCAACTCCATCACGGCCGCGCCGAATTCACCTCGGTGCATGGCAGTCCGCGCGCGATCGAGACGCATCGCCGCGCGTATCTCCGGAGCGATCTGCCAGCCGATTCGGACCTCGTCGTCCATCACATGAGGAGCAACCAGCCTGCGACCAGCGCAGCGCCGATGACGAGAATCAAGATCATGACCAGGCCGAGGACGAGCACCCCTCCGAGCGCCCTCCTCGATCCCCCGGCCGCGCGTGCCTCATCGAGCATTTCGCCCAGACCGCCCCGCAGCGCGATCGCGAAGTGGGCGAACTCCGCGATGTCCTTGCACAGGTCGAGGTCGGTGAGCATCCATTGCTCGAAGTCCCCTTCCTCCTTGGGCGTCTTCATCTGCCCCGATTCGTACAGCGGCAGCGGTGCCCGATCGAGGTTCGGCTTGTCGGGCGCTACCTCGAAGGGGACGTTCCGGTTGTCCCGGAGCCACTGCTTGACGCGGTATCGAGACCGGAGCACGCCCAGGGGCATGCCTCCTAGCGCTCGCGCTCGCTCGGCGATCTCCGAATCGTTGGCTTTGCCCGAGTACACGTCCTCCAGCAGCTTCACCTCCTCCGGAAGTTCGGCGCGTGCGCCGCGGAGCAGGATCTTTGGCTTCTTGTGTCCGGTATAGGCGTTCGCCTCGTCGCCGTCCGTCACCCGCGCTCCCACGCCGTCGATCTCGGACTGGATGATCGCGTGCGCCCAGCCCACCAGGGCTCGGGACTCGGTGACCTCCACGATGCCCTCGCCGAAACGCTGGCAGGCCGCTTCGCAGGGTACGCGTCCCTGCTCCTCGCCCAGTCGGGAGGTGGCGATCGCGTAGTACCAGTCCGCGAAGCGCTGGGCCATGGACTGACCAGCTCCGGCGTCGCCGGACCGCCATGCCCGGAAGAGCTCCTTGGTGGACCGCGTCTCGGTTGGGTTCATGCTGCGGACCTCGTCTTCGGTGTCGGGATGGTATCGAAGCGCCCCATCCAGGCGCAAGCTTCGCGATGGCGTCAGGACTGGGCCGCGACCTGTTGGGTGTCCGTTTGGGCCTCTCGGATCCGCACCGAGGTCACGATCCGGCCAAAGAGCCACTCGTAGCGGGCCTCGGCCTCGAAGGGCCCTTCTCCCTTCTCCAGGCGAAGCGTCACTTCCGCCCACCCGTGCAGATCCGGCCTCACCATCACCTCGTGAAAACCGACGTAGCGGTGCACGTAGGGGTCGAGCGCTTTGTATACGGCTTCCTTGATGGAAAAGCGGAGCAGCAGGGCGATCCAGCGGCGCTCTTCGGCCAGCCTCTGCAGTGCTTCGATCTCCTCTGCGACCAAGACGCGCTCGGCGATGGAGGGGCGTGGAGGCGCGTAGTCCTCCAGATCCACCCCGAGGGTTCCCAGGGCGTCCCTGGCGACCATGGCCAGCGCCAGGTCGCGCTTGTGGGTGATCGATCCGCTCAAACCCTTCGGGAGGACTGGCGCGCCGCGTTCGTTGGGGAGGATTGGCGTTGACGCCAGACCGAGCTGTTGGAGTGCAGAGCGGATGGCCAGACGCCCCCCCACGAACTGTACCTGGCGATAGCCGCGCAGGGTCCGCGCGAACTCCGCCTCCTCGACGTGCAGACGCGCAACGACGCTCTCCGGTACCGGTTCGGGGGCGTCTGGGATGTGGATGGCGGAGAGCACACCGTGAGGTGTGGCGTGATGAAAAGCGACTGTGTAGGAGACCAAGGTGGCCCCATCATAGCCGGCCACGAGCTAGCCGGCTGCGGTGCCTCACTTGACCGGATCGGATCGGGGTCCTAGGTTGCGGGGCCCTCCCCCCCCCGACCCAAACAGGCGACGAAAATCTTGGGAAAGCACCTCATCATCGCGGAAAAACCGAGTGTGGCGAAGGATATTGCGGCAGCCCTCGGTTCCTTCGAGGAAAAAGGCGAGTACCTGGAGAGCCCCGAATATGTGCTCGCGTGGGCCATCGGGCACCTTCTCACCCTCGCCGAGCCTCAGCAATACGACACCAAGCTCAAGTCCTGGTCGGTTCGACACCTGCCCATCATCCCGGTCGCGTTTGAGCTCACGCCTCGCGATGGCCAGCGAAAGCGTCTGCAGCTTCTCCGCAAGCTGGGCAGACGCAAGGACGTGATCGGCCTGATCAACGCCTGCGACGCCGGCCGCGAAGGGGAGATGATCTTCCGGCGCATCGTGGAGTACGACGGATTGACGAAGCCGGTGCAGCGTCTGTGGCTCCAGTCGATGACGGCTCAGTCCATCCTGGCGGGGTTCCAATCCCTGCGCCCCGGATCGGAGCTGGATTCGCTCGCTGATGCGGCGTGGTGCCGCTCGGTTGGCGATTGGCTGATCGGAATGAACGCGACCCGGGCCCTCACCCAACGCTTGAAGAGCCGAGGGGAGAAGGGGGCGTGGACCGCCGGACGGGTCCAGACCCCCACCCTGAACATGTTGGTTGCCCGCGAGCGGCAGATCCTGGCCCACGAGGCGCGCCCGTACTGGGTGCTGTTCGGCACCTTCCGCCACGGCGAGCAGGTGTGGGAGGCGCAATACTGGAATGCGGATGCCAAACGCCAAGACCCGGAGGGCAGGCCGAATCGCATCTTCGATCGCCAGGTTGCGGAGGGCCTCCTGGAAGCGGTACGCGGCGCCAGCGAGGGTGTTGCGGAGGAGAAGCGGAAACGCGCGCGCCAGAACCCGCCGCTCCCGTTCGACCTGACCTCGCTGCAGCGCGAGGCGAATCGCCGCCACTCCTTCTCGGCGCGTCGCACCCTGGACGCGGCCCAGCGGCTGTACGAGGGCCACAAGCTCATCACCTACCCCCGCACGGACTGTCGCTACCTGCCCGACGACTACGAGGCGCCGGTGCGCCAGGTCCTGGCCTCCTTCAGCATCGATCGGGAGTATCGCGATCTGGCTGGTCGGATTCTGGAAGATGGACCGCAGAACCTGGGTCGGATCCTCGACTCCTCTCGCATGAGCGACCACTTTGCGATCATCCCGACAGGGACAGCGGCGGGCGAGTTGTCTCCCGACGACTACAAGATCTACGATCTCGTGGTGCGTGGGTTCCTCGCGTCCCTGATCGGCCCGGCCACCTGGTCCAATGTGGAGCGGATGGTCTTGGTCGCCAGCGGCAAAGAGGTAGTGCGGTTCCGGAAGACGGCGCGGTCCCTCGAGGTGGCGGGCTTTCTCGAGGCATTGGGTCGGAAGGTCGGGGACGGTACCGACCTGCCGTCCCTGGTGCCGGGTCGTAACAATGCCAGCGGCGTGGAGGTCACCCTCGTCGAGGTGCGCGAGGAGGAGAAAGAGACCAGGCCACCGGCCAGATACAACGAGGCCGCTCTGCTGCGGATGATGGAGACCGCGGGACAGGAAGTGGAGGAGGAAGAGCTCTCGGACGCCATGAAGGACAAGGGGCTCGGCACACCCGCTACACGAGCCGAGATCATCGAAGGACTCATTCGCAAGCAGTACGCACGCAGGGTGGACGGGCGCCTGGCGCCGACATCGAAGGCCATGCGCTTGATGGACGTCATCGATCGGGTGGACATCCCCACCCTCGCCAGCCCGCGGCTCACTGGCGCCTGGGAACACGACCTGAAGCGGGTACAGTCCGGGCGGCTCGACAAGGCCCAGATGTACGCTCGCCTCACCGAGTACACCCAAAGAGTCGTCAAGAACCTGGTCGGGTTCGACCACGAGCGGCTCTATGAGGACGAACCACCGCTGGGCACATGCCCCGCCTGTGGCGAGGGCAAGGTGGTGGAGACGGCGTGGGGTTACCCCTGTGACCGCAACACCAAAGCCGATTCCCCCTGCAACTTCATGGTCTGGAAGGACCGTGCCGGGCGGTACATGGATCGCAACACGGTGCGCAGGCTGGTCGAGGAGCGCAAGCTGGGGCCCGTCTCCGGGTTCGTGGATCGCTTCGGGCGCGGGTTGGAGGGGACCCTCGAGCTGGTGCAGGACCCCGAGAATGGCAAATGGCTGGTGGACGTGCAGCTGGGTCCAGCCATCGACGCGGAGCAGGAGGAGGAGATTGGCGTTCTCTGCCCGAACCCGGTGGGAGAGGCGGACGAGATCGTGGAGACGTCCCTCCGCTACGTGAGCCGCAAGGTCCTCGATGGGCAGGCGCGGAAGGGGCCCGTTCTGCCGAAGGTGGTGTGCCATCGGGAGATCTCTCCCGCCGAGGCGCTCCAATACTTCTCGGAGTCGGGCAAGACCGAGGTCCTCGACGGGTTCCTCTCCAAGCGTGGACGTCCCTTCCGAGGCGCCTTGTTCCGGAAGGCAACGGGAAAGCACGGCTTCGAGTTTCCTCCGCGGGAGCCGCGCAAGGGAAAGCCCACTGCGAAGGCTGGCAAAAAGCGAACGACGAAAAAGGGGCACGCACCGCCAGACGCGTCGGACGGCGTTCCCGGGTGAGCACCGATCACCGGGTCCCCCGTCCCCGGTAGCGGCTGGAGTATCATCGACCCTCACCCGAGCAATCCCAGGGGAGGGCGCTTGCGCTACCAGGTGATCGGGCCCGAAGGGTTCGGCATGGATATCGAGGGCGTGGACTGGATGATGGCGATGTGCGAGGCCATCCGGGTCCAGGAGATCGAGGTCGCGAGCTGGGCCTGCTGGCCCGGTCCCCTCGGAAAGATGCTTGTCACCGACCCCCAGTCGGGACGAACCTGGATGGTCGAGGAGATCGACGAGCAGAGTGGACCTCGGGAAGAGGCGGCGCCACCGGACGAGACAACCCACTCGCGCTCCCCCTATTCGGAACCCGGGGTGGTAGACGCCACCTTCGCGCCCGATTGGGGCGATCCGGCGCACGAGACCTTCTACGCGGAGGAGGGGGTGGCGCTCCCGACCGCACCCCCTGAGGACCTCGCGGAGCGGCTCTTCGATCTCTGTGCCGACATCGCCGACGCACAGGAGCAGCACGCGGCGTGTCACAAGGCGTTGGAGGTGGCGCTGGGCCTGGTGCCGTGTGCGGCAGGAAGCGTGTTGCGGGGGACGATCAACGACGACGCGCTCACCTTCGTAGCCGCGTCGGGTCCCGCCGCGCGGAAGCTGCTCGGTCGGAAGGTCCCGTTCGGTCGAGGGCTCGTGGGCGCAGCCTATGACCAGGGGGTGACGATCCAGGTGCGCGACGTCTCCAAGGACCACCGCCACCTGGTCTCCTTCGACAAGGAGACCGGGTTCGCCACCCAGGCGGTGGTCTGCTCGCCCGTGTGCCACGAGGGGAGCTTCTACGGGGTGATCGAGTTGCTCAACCCACCGGTGCGCTTCGAACCCTGGCACGTGGACGTGGTGGAGGCGGTGGCCCGTTCCCTGGCGGCGGTGCTGAGCACCCTGTGAGCGGACCGCCGCCGGACCCGGTGACCGGCTGGATCTGGGCGC
>JAFDJI010000318.1 GCA_019307545.1 Deltaproteobacteria bacterium
GTTGCTGTTGTACAACAGCCCGGACACCCCGAAACGCATCTGCTCGCCGTCCTGCCGCCCTCCCACGAGGATTCCGGAGCCGGTGAGTGGGCAATAGGTGACGCTGAACTCGTCGACGCCGATGGTGTCGTTCACGATCTCGTGGGTCCATAGGGCGTCCAGTGGGTAGGCGCGCGCGTGCTCCCCGTCGTACAGTCCGAGTACCCGGTCGCTGTCGGCGAGGTAGCCGAGCCGCGCGGTGTCCGAGGCGGTCGTCCAGTCCGGGTTGTCGATGCTGGGGATGCAGTCCCTGCCCCCGAAGCAGCCCTGACGCATCTCTTCGCACGGCACGCCGCACTCGTCGTTGGAGAGGATCTGCACGCCCTCGTTGTTGACGCCGTTGTTCCAAACCCGAGCCCCCGGGTGGTGCACGCTCCACGCGAACCAGAACGCGGTCATCCCGGGGAGGACGCCCAGTTGGACACGGTCGTCGGCGAGCGGTCCCTCGAAGGCCTGACCCACGAGGTTGAATCGTGTGCCGGTCGCGGACTCCACGAACACCAGGTCATCGGCGCCGGGAACGAAGGGGCTGCCCTGGTAGGTGGTGGAGTCGGCCCCATGGACGCCGGGGTTTGCCGGTGCCGGGTCGGTGGCCGGGGGATCCCCGCCGCAGGCCACCAGGGCCAGAGCCAGAGGTACGATGGTGAAACGCATGGACTTTCCTCGCTCGTCATCGCTGTGTAGAAACTTCTGATGCGGCGCGCGCGTCCTTCGTTTCATGAGGACACTTTTCTTCGCAGCAGCACTGACGTGTTCCTTCGCCAACTCGGCCCACGCCTCGGCGTGGGTGAACGAGCCCGGAGTGGTCCGCGCCGCGGCGTCGATGACCCACCTTTCCAGCGGGGGGCAGTTCGCCCCTGGTGATGCGAACGGTCTCACCGGCCCGCTCTGCGTCGATCCGGTCGTCGCGGGGGACCGCATGCCCTACTCCTGTGTTTCCGGTGGACGTTTCGTCGTCACCCAACTGACGGTGGACGCGAGCATTGGGGTGCTCCAATGGCTCACCCTCGACTTGAAGGTACCCGTCGTCGTGGACGCCCTGTTCGAGGACGATGTGGGACGGACCGACGCTTCGGGCGTGGGCGACCTGTCTCTTGGTCTCCGCGCCGGGCGGACCTGGTCCTGGTGGGCCGCCGCGGGGGTGCTCCACGTGAAAGCGCCCACGGGACGGCGCAACTTCCAGGACCGCGATGTGGCCATCGGAGAGGGTCAGTGGGACGTGGAGTCCGGGATACGGGTAGGTCGGAGTTTCTGGCCCCATGGCTGGGCGGAGAGCCACCAAGCCTTGCGGGTGCGCCTGGGCAACCGGCAGACCGGGATCGACCCCGGAGAGGAGTGGGTCGGCGCCGTCGGCGTCGGCCTCACCCCCATTTCGCAGGTTGGGGTGCAGGGCCGGGCAGAGTGGATCCTGGCGACCGCCGACGCCACGGACTTCGGGACCCGCAACCCCGGCCGCCGGCTGTTCCAGTTGCGGGCCGGCGTCTTCGCGCGCCCGACCGAGCCCCTGTGGGTGGAGGTCGGTGTCGCCGTGCCCCTGGCCGGCCAACGGTGGCCGACGGGCCCGACCTGGACCGCGTCGGTGGCGTGGCGGTTCGATCCGTTCAGGTAGCGCGTGTTTGGGTCATTCCTACATCCGCCCCATCATGGGCGGTGAGGGAGGCGATTACTTGGCGAGCGCGCCCCCACAGGAGCTTCCCGCCCCGGCGGTGCAGCTATAGCAGTGGTCGCCGACGGCGATCGGGGCACCATCGAGGGCACGCAGTGACGAAAGCTCCCAGATGTCGCGCGCTTTCTTGCGCACCGGGAGGTCGACCGCCTGGTTGAAGTCGCAGTCGAACAGGCCCCCGTCCCAGCTCACAGAGAGGAGGTCCCGACACATCAGGCCAGCGATGGTGTCGTCGTTGAACCCCTCGTGGAGCAGCCACATGTAGTCCTCGAGGCCACCGGTCCGCTCGAGTTGGCGTCGGAACCGGCGGATCGGGGCGTTGGTGAGGGTGAGCAGCCCGTTGAACTCGATGCCGAAATCCTCCCGCAGGCGGGTACGGTAGTCGGCCTCCAAGGCGCACTGCGCGGCGGGGAGGAAGGGGCCTCCCGGGTTGTAGACCAGCCTGAGTACCAAGCCGCTGTCCGGGCGACCGTAGCCCAGCGTGTTCAGCTTCTTCAGGGCCTCGATGCTGCGCTCGAACACGCCCCGCCCGCGCTGCCGGTCCACGTTCTCCGTGGTGTAGCAGGGCATGGAGGCGATGATCTCCACGCCGTGCGCGGCGAGGAACCTCGCGGTGTCCTCCTGCCCCGGCTCCAGCAGCACCGTGAGGTTGCAGCGGTCGATGACGTGCTTTCCAAGTCGTCTGGATTGCTCCACCAGGGTTCGGAAGCTCGGGTTCAGCTCGGGGGCGCCGCCGGTGATGTCCACGGTATGGATGCCCTCCTCACCGGGTCCTTCGAGCAGCTCGACCAGCCGCTCCGCAGTGGCGGGGGTCATCTCCTCGGTGCGCGTGGGTCCGGCTCCGACGTGGCAGTGCAGACAGGCCTGGTTGCAGCGGCGGCCAACGTTGATCTGCAGGGTGGTGAGGGCTCGGCGGCGCAAGCGGTGGCCGCGGGTCTCCAGGGTTCGCGAGAAGGCGGGGGGCATCCGAAGCGGGGTGTCATGGTCGGTGAGGTTGGCCGACATCGATGGCTCTCCGTTTGAGATTGGGATTCGGGAGGCTCAGGTCGAGATGCAGAACCCGGCCGAGGGTTTCCACCTATTCTTTGCCGGCAGCGGCCTCGTCGGTCTCCGAGCCCTCCGGTGAGGTGCTCGCTCCCTTGCCCTCGGCCACCTTCTTCGCGGCGGTGGCCAGCTCGCCGTCGGCCATCCATCGGGCAACTCGAGGAAAGGCCCGGTACATGAACAGGATGAGCCAGGTGAAGAATCCGGCCGCGTTGTGGAAACGCCCGCGTTGTATCGCCCGAAGCAGGGCCTTCGCCACGTACTCCGGCGTGTACACCGCGTTGAAGGAAGTATCGGCTTCCAGGGTCCACAGGATGGGGTGCTTGTCCTGGTTTTCCCGCGCCAGTCCCGGGGTGTCGGTCGTGGAGGGGTAGACCACCGTGACCCGCACCCCGTGGAGCATCATCTCCTGTCGCAGCGCCTCTGCGAAGCCGACGATGGCGTGCTTGCTGGCGGCATAGGCGCCGTAGCCCCAGGTGCTCATGCCCCCCAGGAGGGAGGAAACCAGGCTGATGTCGCCGTGCCCCTGGGCGATGAAGTGTGGGAGGAACGCACGAATGGTGTGGACGTGGCCCAGGTAGTTCACGTCCAGCAGCTTCTGGTAGTGCTCCAGGCCCATGGTCTCGGTGATGCCGGTCTGGGCATAGCCGCTGTTGCAGATGAGGACGTCCAGGCCTTTTAGGGTCTCCAGCACCGTCGCGGCCGCCTTCTCCACCGCCACGGGGTCGGTGACGTCCACCACCACCGAGCCGAAGACCTGGCCCTCGCCGCCGGCTGCCTGCATGGCCTCCACCGCCTCGTCGAGCCGCTCCTGGCCGCGGGCGGCGACCATCACGCTGGCGCCTTCCCGCGCTAGCTGCACCGCGGTGGCGCGACCGATCCCGACCGACCCGCCCGTGATGAAGACCTTCTTTCCCTGGTACCAACTCATGGATCCTCCGAGCGGGCCCAGGTATCACACATTGAACAGTACGTGGAACACGTCCCCGTCCTGCACCACGTAGTCTTTGCCCTCCACCCGCAGCTTGCCCTGCTTCTTCAGCGCGGCTTCGGTGCGGGCCTCCTCGATCTCCTCCACCCGGTACACCTCGGCCCGGATGAACCCGCGCTCCATGTCGGAGTGGATCTTGCCGGCTGTCTTCCTAGCGGGGGTGTTCCGGCGGACGGGCCAGGCGCGGCACTCGTCAGGGCCACAGGTGAGGATGCTGATCAGGTCGAGCAGTTGGTAGGCGGCGCGGATGAACGGGTTGCGGGCCGGCTCGCCGAGGCCGAGGGCTTCGAGGAACTCCCCTTGCTCATCGGGGTCGAGTTGCGCGATCTCGGTCTCCATGGAACCGCACAGCGCCATGGACATTGCGCCGTCCTCGGGGGTGGAGGGCTCGCGGAGGTGCGCAGTGGCCGGGTCCTCCCAGGCCTCCTCCGACAGGTTGTACAGGGTGAGCAGCGGGCGGCGGGAGATGAGTTGGACGCCGCCGAGGGTGGCTTTTTCGTCCTCGGTCAGCTCCAGGGTCCGCAGGGGGGCTCCCGCCTCCAGGCATGCCACGCAGCGATCGTTGACCTCCACGGCCAGTCCCTTGCGGGACTCCCGCCTCCACCGATCCTGGCGCTTCTCCAGGATGGCGAGGTCGAGCAGGATCAGCTCGTCGTGGAACAGGGCCACGTCGCGGGCGGGATCGGCCACCTCCGAGAGCATCGGGTTGTCGAACCCCCGCACCACGTGCACCAGCAGGTCCATGTTGCGCATGTTCTCCAGCACTTCGGGGGGGAACGCCCCCCTGGCGCTCCTTCCACCCGCACCCACATCCACGAACGTGATCTCGGCGTAGACGCTCTTCTTCGGGTCGAAGATGGCGGCGAGGCGGTCGACCCTCTCGTCCGGCACCTTGATGTTCCCGTAGGCCACCCCCTTCCCGTCGCTGTGTGCTCCGGGGGCGAGGGCCGAGAAGACGGTCGACTTGCCGGAGCCCGGATATCCGCAGATTCCGACGCGCATGGGTGCTCTCCAGAAAGGCGACCCGTAGCAGCTTGGTGCGCATTGCGCATCAAGCTGCTCTTCCATTTGCGCGCAGGCTTTCCGGCCACCAGAAGGCTTCGGCTTCCCTCCGTCCTCGGACGGTGCAAGGCGTTATGGAGCCGCCGATGCGCAACGCGGTCCTGCTCCTGTCAGCCTTCCTCCTCGCCTGCGACAGCGACGGAGACGGGTTCGGGCGTGGCCAGGATTGCGACGACGACGACCCCGCCATCCACCCCGACGCCATCGAATACTGCGATGGCGTGGACAACGACTGCGATGGGGACACGGACGAACCCGAAGCGATGGACGCGCTGCCGTGGTGGGTCGACGCGGACAGCGACGGGTACGGCGACCCCGAACGGCTCGCCAAGGCATGCGAACACCCGAGCGGTTGGGTGGACAACGACGAGGATTGCGACGACGAAGACGGCGCGGTGAACCCAGACGAGGAAGAGGTTCCTGGCGACGGGATCGACAACGACTGCGATCCC
>JAFDJI010000319.1 GCA_019307545.1 Deltaproteobacteria bacterium
GCCATCGACTGCGAAGACGGCGTCAGCTGCACGACGGATGTCTGCAATGAGGGGACCCGATCGTGTGACCAGCTTCCGGACGACCTGCTCTGCGACGATGGGAATCCCTGCAACGGATCCGAGATCTGCGACCTCGTCCTCGACTGTCAGCCGACCGGCTGCGCCCCGCAGATCGACCTGATCGATCAGCACTTCGACACGGAGGCCGGCGAATTCGCGTACCAGGACGACACCTTCCGAGGCACGTCCAACCCGACGTTGGCCGATGGAACCTATGAAGCCGCCGGTGGCCAGACGGGCGGCGGCTTGCGCGTACAGGTGGGGGGCGACTCCACCAATATGTCCGGCGGCTGGGTGGCCAGCTTCGACGTCGTCGGGCTGCCGACATCGGTCGAGGTCGAGGTGTCGTTCCGGCTGCTCTTCAGCGGCGGCTACGAGCCCGATGAGTTCGGTGAGGCCTTGTTGTCGGTCGATGGCACGCTTCTTGGTGTGGACCCCAACGACTACCTCTTCCAGCAGGTCGGAGACGGCAGCACGAGCTGGGATAGCGGCTGGATCACGGAGACCCTCTCCACCAGCCTTGCTCCCGGGCCGCACGAGATCGCCGTGGGCGGTTTCAACAACAAGAGCTCCGGCGCCGGAGAGATCACGGAAGTCTTCTTCGACGACGTGCGCGTCAGCGCCTTCTACGATGTGAGCTGCGAGTGCGAGGACGGCGACGTCTGCAACGGCATCGAGAGCTGCAGTGGTGATGTCTGCGATCCGGGCACCCCGCTCAACTGTGACGATGATGTCGCCTGCACCGCGGATCTGTGCAACGCCATCACGGGCTGCGATAACCCCGATACCTGTGTGGGCGGAAAGGCCTGCAACCCGATCAGTGGGCTGTGCGAGCCGAAGCCGTGCTCGAGCAGCCCAGAGTGCGACGACGGGCTCTACTGCAACGGCGTGGAGACCTGCGACGTCGACGTGTGCGCGCCCGGGACCGCGATCGTTTGCGGCGACGGCGTCGGCTGCACGTTCGACGCCTGCAACGAGGGGCTCGACGCCTGCGAGTCCCTGCCCGATCACGCTGCCTGCCAGAACGGGGTGTTCTGCGACGGGGTGGAGCTGTGCGACCCGCTGCTCGACTGTCAGCCGGGCGTCGCCGAAGCCTGCGACGACGGCATCGGCTGCACCGTCGACTCGTGCAACGGAGGCGCTGACCCCTGTCAGAACGTCCCGGACGACGGTCTGTGTGACAATGGTCTGTTCTGCGACGGTGGGGAGACCTGCGACGCGGCGCTCGACTGCCAGGCGGGGACGGTGGTGGACTGCGACGACGCGGTGGGCTGCACTGCGGACTCGTGCAACGAGGTGACCGACAGCTGCGACAACACCCCGGACGACGGCCCGTGCCAGAACGGCCTCTTCTGCGACGGGGCCGAGACCTGCGACGCGGTGCTCGATTGCCAGGCCGACGGAGATCCGTGTTCGGGGCTGTCGTGCGACGAGATCATCGACTTCTGCGTCGATGCGGGCCCGGCAGCGGCCATCCTGAACGAGTACAACGGGGTGGCGCCCGCCGGCTTCCTCGGAGGCGGCAACTCGGACAGCTTCTGGGGAACGGTCGCGGGGAACGGCGGCGACTGGTTCGAGCTGGTGGTGACGATCGACCACCTCGACATGCGCGGCTGGGACCTGGTCTGGAGCGACGACGGAGGTCCTGTCGAGACCCTCACCCTGACCAGCGACCCGCTCTGGTCGGATCTGCGGGCCGGCACGATCATCACGGTGTCCGAAGACCTGCTCGACGACGTCAGCTACGACCCCGTAGGGGACGACTGGTGGATCAACGTGCAGGCGGCGGATGGAGCCTCTGGCACCTACATCACGGCCAGCGACTTCGAGGTGTCGAATTTCGACTGGCAGCTCTTCATCCTCGATGCCGGCGACGTGGTGGTATTCGGTCCCGCGGGGGAGGGCATCAAGCCGCCAGACGGGATCGGCGACGACGAGGTGTTCAAGCTCGAGGAGGCTCCCAGCGCTGACATCACGCCGCAATCGAACTACAACGACGGGACCTCGAGCAGCTTCGGCGCACCGAATATCTGGGGCGCCGGCACGATCACTCAGGTTTTCTCCGCGCTCCGTCCGCACTTCCCGGCGGTCATCCTGAACGAATTCAACGGCGTGGTGCCCGCCAACTACCTCGGTGGCGGCGGCTCGGACAGCTTCTGGGGCAGGATCGCGGGGAACGGCGGCGACTGGTTCGAGCTGGTGGTGACGAAGGACCACCAGGATCTCCGCGGCTGGGAGCTGGACATCGTCAGCGCCGGCGGCTCGCCGCAGACGCTCACCTTGAGCAGCGATTCGATCTGGTCGGATCTGCGGGTCGGGACCATCATCACGGTGTCGGAAGACCTGCCCGACGATGTCGGCTACGACCCCGTGGGAGGCGACTGGTGGATCAACGTACAGGCCGCGGATGGAGCCTCCGGCACCTACGTCACGGCTAGCGACTTCGACGTGTCGAACAGCGACTGCCAGATCACCATTCGCGACGCGAGCGCCGTGTTGGTGTTCGGGCCGGCGGGCGAGGGCATCTTCCCGTTGAGTGGAGTGGGCACCAGCGAGGTATTCAAGCTCGAGGAGGATCCCAGCCCCGAACTCACGCCGTTCTCGAGCTACAACGACGGGAACTCGAGCACTTTTGGCTCGCCAAATCTCTGGAATGCTGGCGCATTCGTGCAGGACTTCCTGGCGCTGCGGGCCTGCTCCGGCGCCGCGGACTGCGAAGACGCGCTGTTCTGCAACGGACAGGAGAGCTGTGTCGCCAGCCAGTGCGTCCGGACCCCGCTCGACTGCGACGACGGGGTGAGCTGCACGATTGACTCCTGCAACGAGGTGACCGACGCGTGTGAGAGCGCGCCGGATGACCCCGCCTGTTGGAACGGCCTCTTCTGCGATGGTCTCGAGACCTGTGACGCCGTCCTCGACTGCCAGCCGGCCAGCGATCCGTGTCCGGGCCTGACCTGTGACGAGGTCAACGACATCTGCGCCAACTGCAGCAGCAGCCCGGACTGCGACGACGGGCTGTTCTGCAACGGGCAGGAGACCTGCGTCGACGACGCGTGCGTCCGGACCCCGCTCGACTGCGACGACGGAGTGGACTGCACCGTGGACTCGTGCAACGAGGGGACGGACGCGTGCGAGAACGCCGTCGATCACGCGTCCTGTGACAACGGGGTCTTCTGCGACGGCTTCGAGTTCTGCGACCCCGCGCTCGACTGCCAGGCCGGGACGGCGGTGGACTGTGACGACGGCGTGAGCTGCACCGTCGACTCCTGCAACGGCGTGTCAGATGCCTGTGAGAGCGTCGCCGACAACGCGCTCTGCGACAACCTCCTGTTCTGCGACGGAGTCGAGACCTGTGATGCGGCACTCGACTGCCAGGAGGGCGCCAATCCGTGCATCGGTCTCTTCTGCGACGATGCCGGCGACGTCTGCGTGCCTCCACCGCCCGCTCCGGTCATCCTGAACGAGTACAACTCGGTCTCGGAGACCGAATTCCTGAAGAACGCCGGCACGGATAGCTTCTGGGGAACGGTCCAGGGCAACGGCGGGGACTGGTTCGAGATGGTGGTGACGATCGATCACCAGGACCTGCGGGGCTGGGAACTCGTCATCGAAAACGCGGGTGCCGCGCCGGAGATCCTCATCCTGAGCAGCGACCCCCTGTGGGCGGACGTCCGCTCCGGCACCATCATCACGGTCTCGGAGGATCTTCCGGACGAC
Source organism: Deltaproteobacteria bacterium (assembly GCA_019307545.1). Classification (GTDB taxonomy): domain Bacteria; phylum Myxococcota_A; class UBA796; order UBA796; genus JAFDJI01. Next base: position 3,778 of record JAFDJI010000319.1, read on the forward strand.
GCGAGCTACGACCGCGAAGGAGGCGATTGGTGGATCAACGTGCAGGCCGCGAGCGTCGCGTCCGGCAGCTACATCACGGCCAGCGACTTCCCGGTCTCGAACAGTGACTGGCAGCTCACCATCCGCGATTCTGGCAGTGCTGTGGTCTTCGGTCCGGCGGGGGAGGGGATCCAGCCGGAGAGCGGCATTGGCAGCGACGAGGTGTTCAAGCTCGAAGAGGATCCGAGCGAGGACGTTACCCCGCTTTCGAACTACAACGACGGGACGTCCAGCACTTTCGGCGCGCCGAATGCCTGGAGCGGCGGTGCCGGCGTGCAGGACTTCAGGGCCATCCGAGAGTGCTTCGGTGCCGCCGACTGCGACGACGGGCTCTTCTGCACCGGCGTCGACACCTGTGTGGCTGGCGCCTGCGTGTTCGGCGCACCTGTGGACTGCTCGGACGGCGTGGGCTGCACGGACGACTCGTGCAACGAGGGGACGGATAGCTGTGACAGCGTGCCCAACGACACCCTCTGCGACGACGCGGATGTTTGCACCGGCACCGAGACCTGCGACGTGCTGCTCGATTGCCAGGCCGGCACGCCGCTGAATCCCGATGACGGGGTCGGCTGCACGGTCGACAGCTGTGATCCGGTGACCGGTATCGCCAACGTCCCGAGCAACGCCCTGTGCGACAACACCCTCTACTGCGACGGTGTGGAGACCTGCGACGTGGTGCTCGACTGCCAGGCGGTGACGGCGCTGGACTGCTCGGACGGCGTGGGTTGCACGGACGACTCGTGCAACGAGGGGACGGAGAGCTGCGACAGCGTGCCCGACGACACCCTCTGTGACGACGCGGATGTCTGCACCGGCGCCGAGACCTGCGACGCGCTGCTCGACTGCCAGGCCGGCACACCGCTCGTCTGTGACAACGGTCTTTTCTGCGACGGGGTGGAGGCCTGCCACTTCGTGCTCGGCTGCTATACCAAGAGCAATACATGCGGACCTGTGAGGTGCGATGAAGAGATCGATGTCTGCTTGGGCGAGGTTCCCGCGCTCACGACGAAGGGCACCGCGCTGCTCGTGGGGTTCCTCGTGGGCTCCGTCTTCTGGCTGGTTCGCCGCAGGGCGTCCGCCGCCTGAGATGGGGCCAATGGGTAGAGGGAGAGTGAGCAGATCGCAGCCGCGCTGGCAGGCGAGTGTACGCATGAATGGAGAGCGCAAGCACCCGGCTTGCGATGCGAAGGTGATGGCATGAGCTACGAAGATCTGCAGGTCTACTTCGGCGGTCTGGTGGAGAGCGGCGTCTGGGTGCTGCCGCTGAGGGCGCTGGTGGCCGCCTTCGTGTTTGGTCAGGTGCTGGCCTGGACCTACGAGCGCACGTATCGGGGGCTGAGCTACTCGCGTGGCTTCAGTCACACGCTGGTGCTGGTGTGCATCGCGGCCTCGATTCTGGTGCTGGCCATGCAGTACTCGCTGCTGGCTGGGATCGGG
>JAFDJI010000320.1 GCA_019307545.1 Deltaproteobacteria bacterium
TTCCGCAGACCGGGCAGGCCCCGAGCGGAGGAGTTGGCCCTTCGGTCACCTCCCCGACCAGTGGCGGCGGCGCCGAGGCAATGGCCTTCACGATGCCGTGGAGGTGCTCCACTACATCGGACATGAAGCGTTCACGCCGTTCCCGCCCCTCGGCCATTGCCGAAAGGCGAGCCTCCCACCGCCCGGTGAGCTCGGCGCTCTTCAGCTCTTCCACCGAAATTGCATCGACGAGGGCGCGACCCCGTTCGGTGGCGTGCAGCGCGCGCTGGCGTCGCTCCACGAACCCCCGCTCCACCAGGGTCTTGAGGATCGCGGCTCGGGTGGCCGGCGTCCCAAGCCCGGCGCTTCGCAGGGCGCGTTTCAGCTGCGCGTCGTCGAGCGCCCTGCCGGCGGTCTCCATGGCGCGAAGCAGGGAGGCATCGGTGTGGGGGCGGGGCGGCTTGGTGTGCCCCTCGACCGGTCCGACCTGTTCCACCCGGGCCCGCTCCCCCTGCTCGGCACGGGGCAACTCGGTTTCGCGGTCGCGCCCCGGTGGGTCCACCGCACGCCAGCCCTGGTGCAGACACACCCTTCCCCGGGCCCGGAAACGGAGCGGGACGGCAATCGACCCGGGGAGCAGAACATCTCCGGAGTCCACCACCACCACCAGCACGGTCTTCTCGAACACGGCATCGTCGGACAGGGCGGCCAGGAAGCGCCGCGCCACCAGGTCGTACACCCGCGTCTCGTCCCGAGTGAGGCGGCGCGGAGTGCGGCCGGTGGGGATGATGGCGGGGTGGTCCCCGACCTCGGAGGCATCCACCACCCGCTTCCCAGGCTGGATGGGCAGGGCGAGGAGCGGGGTGGCGAAGGGGGCGAACCCCGGGACCGATGCCAACCCACGCACGATGTCCTTCAGGCCGGCAACCTGGTCGGGGGTGAGGTACCGCGCGTCGGTGCGGGGGTAGGTGATCAGCTTGTGCCTTTCGTAGAGCGCCTGGGCGATCTCCAGCGTCTTTGCGGCATCGAAGCCATAGCGCTGGTTGGCGCGCCGCTGCAGGGACGTGAGGTCGTACAGCAGTGGCGGCGACTCGGTGATCCGCGCGCGAGAGGCCGTCTCCACCACGCCTTCACGTCCTTCCGCCGCCGCCGCGACGGCGCGGGCCACCTGCTCATCGGCGAGACGCTCGGCGTGGGGCACCTCGTCGCGAACGGCCTCCACCTTGGACGCGGGGACCTGGAACCATGCGGCCTGCCAGGTGGGATCCGCACCCTCGCGCTTCACGGAGAAGGTGGCTTTCACCACCCAGAAGGTCTTGGGGACGAAGGTCTCGATCGCCCGGTCGCGGGTGACGATCATCACCAGGGTGGGGGTCTGCACCCGGCCTACCGAGAGCAACCGGTCGCCCCCCGCGCGACGAGCGGCGCAGGTCATGGCGCGGGTGGCGTTGAGCCCCACCAACCAGTCGGCCTCGGACCGGCACCGCGCCGCGTCACCCAGCGCCTCGAAGCGTGTGCCCGGGAGGAGTGACGCCCATGCCCCGCGAATGGCCTGGTCGGTGAGCGACGACAGCCACAGGCGGCGGATTGGGAGCTGGGATTGGGCCAGTTGGTAGACGTTGCGGAAGATAAGCTCGCCCTCGCGGCCCGCGTCGCAGGCGTTCACGACCTCCTCGAAGCGGCGATCGCGCAGCAGGCGCCTCACCACCTTCCACTGCTTCCCCACCCCCTTGCGCACACGCAGCTCGAACCGCTGCGGCACCATGGGCAGGGTGTCGAGCGTCCAGCGACGCCAGCGGGGATCGTAGTGGGCGGGCTGCTCCAGCTCGGTGAGATGCCCGACACACCAGGTGACCACCATCCCCTCGCCCTCCAAGAACCCCTCGCGCTTCTGGCGCACCCCGAGGACCCGGGCGAGGTCCCGCGCGACGGAGGGTTTCTCGGCGATCACCAGTTTCATGGGCCACTGGTATCTCGTCACGCCGCGGCCAGGACCACTGCCCTCGCCCCACTTCCCCTCCCCCACCTGTGCGCATGGACTCGTTCGCTGCAGGGCACTCCAAGCTAGTCGCCTGGTTCGATCTCCTGCACTTCGGCGAGCCACCCCTGCGGAATGGAGACGTTGAAGAACACGTCGCGCTCGCCGTCACGCCCCTTCGCCCCCACCTGGTCGATCCATTCTGTGCCCGCCTGGGTGAGCTGGGACCGGATCGCCCGGAGCCCCATCACGTCCAGCACAAGGTACATCTCCCGCATGTCCAGGACCTGGATCGCGCTTTCGGCCGTGCGCCCATCTCCCGACCCCAGGACGGTGCGTAGCAGCCCGTTCGCGAACGTCCTCTGGAACCCGGCTTCGACCTCGTCGTTGTCCTCCTCCAGGACATGGGCGTAGGCGAACCGGAGAGGGATGGAAAGCGGGTCGGATTCCAGGAGCAGCTCGACCAGGTCGAGCGCCTCGTCCCAGCGCTCCGCCGCCATCCGGCGGTGCAACTCTTCGACCTCACCCTGCTCGCGACCGAAGGGAAGGTAGGCGAGGCTTTGGGCGTAGGCCATCCGCAGGGTGACGAAGTCTGCACGCTCGGGGTCGGCCAGCGCCTCCTCCAACAGGGTTTCGAAGTGCTGTGCCATGGGGCCTTGGATGTCTGCGGCCCCTACTCGGGGGCACGCAGAGCCACCACCGTGGTGCCAGCTACGATCATGTCGTCGACCTGCACACCGATGGGGCTTTCGGCCCGCTCGAGCAGATTCTCGTCACTGCGCATGATGTAGGTGGGGCATCGGGCGTGGAGCGGCGAGAGTTGGATGGCATCCCCAGTCACTGCAATGGCTGCTTGGCGGCGTCCGGCAAGAGCCCGGTCCAGGGTGAAGCCGCCGGCGCGCGCCCGGGCCGCGCGAGGACCCGAACACCAGCGGATGTTGTCCTGGCCCCGCCGGTCGGGGTAGGCCAGCCCGGGGTGGTTGGGCTCGCGACCGAGCTCTGCGGTCTGACCCTCGGCCACGCCCAGCCGCATGTCGGTGTCCGCCAGCAACATGCCGGCGTAGCCGTCCTGGGTAGCCCGGTAGCCCAAGGCGCCGGTGGGGGTGGTGATGGTCTCCCCGCCCGCGAGCTTCACGGTCTCTCCGGAGGACAGGCCGCGGCCGTTCACCGACACACCCGGGCACAACGCCTGGAACAGGATGCCGTCGGCGGTGACCTCGACCCGGACGTTGGACCGGTCGGACCGATTCACCCAACGCCCGTCGGGAAGCAGATCATAGGAGTAGGACGACACCACGTCGGACAGCGGCACCGCCGGCAGGGCCAACCCGCAGATGACCAACTCCAGATCCGCTTGGGTGCCGACGTCGAGCACGATGGTGTCCGAACCGCTGCTCCGGCTCACCGCCCGCAGCGTCTCCTGGAGGGCGGCCTCGACGGCATCGGGGGTGCCGATGACCAGACCCCGGCCAGATTCGCTCCACGCCAGGCGATCCTGCGGCGAGATGTTGTAGGTGGCGAGCCACAGGGAGGCCGGGTTCAGGACCGGCAGGGAGTCCACCGCCTGCTGGAGCGCCCGCGAACCCGGCGGGAAGCCCTCGAAGAGCAACAAGGGGTCGGGCGGGAGAAGGGGCGGACGGCTGCCGCGCATCAGGCGCACCAGGTTGCCCACCCGCGCAGCGGAGGCGACCGGCTCGGACAGCCAAGCGCGGTGTCGGGGGATTGCGCGGAAGATCTCCTGCTCGCCGGGGATACCCTTGAGCCGGAAGCGCCCTATGCTGTCCCAGGGGATCTCCGCCTGGTTCATACAGACGTAGGTTCCCGTCCCGAACCAGATCTCACCGGCAGGCGTCTTGCTCAGGATCCGCGCCGCGAGGTTGACCGCTTCGCCAAAGGCATCGCCGTCGATCTCCTCCACGTCGCCAGTCGTCATGGCGAGCCGGATGGAGATGCCGCCACCCTCGGTCACCATGTGCTGCACGTCGAGCGCCGCGCGCAACGAGTCGGTGGCAGCCGAGAACAGGATCAGGAACGAGTCCCCGAGGTTCTTGACCACCCGTCCGCCGTACTTGCCCACGATCGGCGAGACCAGCGCCTCGTGCTCCTTGAGGATCCGCCGCAAGCCCTCCCGGTCACTCTGTGCCACCTTCGCCGTGTAGTTGGCGAGATCGGTGAAAACAACGGTACGAGTAGCGGTGCCCATTTCACTCCATGGCGTCGTGCGAGGACCACAACAACGCGCCAACCACGGGGTCCCAGGCTACATCGAACGACCTCCTCTCGTCGACCCCAGATCGGAGGATTCCAAGTGAACAGACCGCTTCTTTCGGTGAACATCAACAAATATGCCCTGCTACGCAACGCTCGGGGACACAACGCCCCCGATGTGCTCTGGGCCGTAGACGAGTGCATCGCGGCCGGCGCCCATGGGATCACGGTCCATCCGCGCCTCGACCAACGGCATACCCGGCGCGATGACGTGCCGGCGATCGCGAACCACTTGCGCGAGCACCACGTGCACATCGAGTACAACATCGAGTGCGAGCCCGATCCCGGCCTCATCGACCTGGTCCTCGAGATCCGGCCAGCCCAGTGCACTTTGGTGCCAGTGGGGCCCGGCGAGGTCACCTCGGACCACGGTTGGGATCTCCCCAAGGAGAACGACCTGCTCATCCCGGTGATCGCACGGCTGAAGGACGCAGGGATCCGGGTGAGCATCTTCATGGACTGCGACCCCGAGTTGGTCGCACGCGCCCGAAACACCGGCACCAACCGCGTCGAGATCTACACCGGTCCCTACGCCTGGGCCTGGGGCACCGCGGACCAGGAACGAGAGCGGGAGCGGATGTTCGCCGTCGCTGAAGCCGCGCAGGTGGCAGGATTGGGCCTGAACGCGGGCCACGACCTCGATCGCCACAACCTCCTCGGCCTGCGCGGCCTGCCCGGCCTGCAAGAGGTGAGCATCGGACACGCCCAGATCTGCCGTGCGCTGGAGGTCGGCACGCGGCAATCGGTCGAAGAGCTGCTCACCGCCTTGGGCTACTAGCCCGAACTGTGCGCGAAGCGCACGGTCGGGCTCCCGCTCCCGCTCCCGAACAGGGGGACGCTGTCCCGCCGACAGCGACGGGAACCCGCTCCCCGAGCACCAACTCCTCCGCGCCCACCCTGCAGCGGTACGCCAGCACCTCCACCCCCCGACCCACTGCCTCGACGAACGTCTTCGCGTACACCGCGTCGATGTGCGCGGCTGGGCGCACCACAGGAATATCGCCCCGCCCCACGTGGAACAGCCATCAGCTCACGTAGATGCTTGGTCCCCCGTTCGGAGACCGAGTCCGGGAAGAACCCTTCGCCGTTCTCCAGCAGGGTGACGTTCTTCACCTCCACGTAGGCCCGTCCCGCTTCGTGGTCGGTGAGCAGGATGTCGATGCGGCTGTTGCGCCCGTAGCTGCGTTCCCGCTGCAGCACCGGGTAGCCACCGAGCTCGGGGATGGCGCCCCGGTCGATGGCCTCCGCCACTACATCGTTGGCGCGCGTGGTGTGGACCATGATCCAGGTGCCACCCACCTTCACCTGCTCCAGAGTCCACTGCAGTTTGCGGCGCGGGTGGTCGTGAAACGAGACCCGACACGGCGCGCGATCCGCGATGCAGCTCTTCATCGACCCCGGGTTTGGGCACCAGGTCGCCACCACTTGTCCATCCGGGAGCGCGACGTCGGCGAGGAACCGCTTGTACCGGCGGACCAGGATCCCCTCGAGCAGGGGCTCGGGGTACCTCAATCCACCATCCTCCACACCACCACCTTGAGGTAGCGCCCCTCCGGAAACCAGGAGGCGGCCGGGAAGTCCGGGGCCTGGCCGAGCCGCTGGATCTCCTGCGCGCGGCGGCGCGCCTTCTTGAAGCCCTCGCCCTGTAGGCCCGCGAACTCCTTCGGGCTGATCTCACCCTGGTTGGAGGCCGCCACCAGCCATCCGTCGGGCCGAAGGACCCGGCACGCCGCGGCGACCAGGCGCGGCCAGTCCCGCTTCGCGGACCAGGTCCCGGCATCGCTCCGCGAAAACGCGGGCGGGTCCAGGATCACCAGGTCGAAGGCCCGACCGGTCCGGCGGAACCGGTCCAACGCCTTGAAGGTGTCCTCCACCATGAACTCGTACTGGTCCGGTTCGAGGCCGTTGGCGGCGAAGTTGGCCTCTGCCCGTTCGATGGCGGCGGGAGCAAGGTCCACGCTCACCACTTCGGTGGCACCCCCGAGGGCTGCCGCCACCGAGAAAGCCCCCGTGTACGCGAAGGTGTTCAACACCGCGCGACCTCCCCAGTGAGGCTCCAACCATGCGCGGACCTCGCGCATGTCGGGGTACATCCCCACGTCGGGGCCGTCCCAGGGGCGCACCAGGAACGCCAGCCCCCGCTCGGCGACCCGCACGTCGCCCACGGCGCGGTGCCCCGCCACCAGACCCGGCGCGGGCCGCAGCGAGGAGAAGTCGCGCTTGTCGCGCGGGTCCGGCCGATAGCACAGGTGAACCCCTCGCGGCGACCTCACCCGCTCCAGCCACCTACACACCCCCTCCACCAAGGGGGCGACGGCGGGCGAATCCAGGACCACCACCGCATAGGACTCCCACCAATCGACCCGCAGCCCTGGCAGGCCGTCGTTCTCGCCGTGCACCAGTCGATACCCAGTGGTGCGCGGGTCGACGACCCGCTCCCGCAGGGCAGCCGCAGCGTCGAGACGAGCCTCCAGCCACGGCGTGTCCAGCGGGCCGCCATCGTGCCGGTAGACCCGAGCGGCGATCCACCCCTCGTCCGCCAACGCCCGACCGAGGACCTCTCCCTTCCCGGAGCGGACCGTGATTCCCGTCCCGGGGGCGCTGGGCCCGCCCGTCGCGACTTCCCCCGCATACACCCAGGGAAACCCCTGGCGCAGCCAACGCTCGGAGTAGTCGTTCACCACGATCTCGCCCCTTCGCGCCCGCGCGGGACGTCCGGCTCCCTTCTTCTCCCGCCGGCTCACGAGGCCTCCGGGACCCCGACGGTGGCCACCACGGTCCCCTTCTCCAGCCAGCACCCATCGATCCAGGAGACCACGACTCCCAGTGAAGGGGCCCGCACCTCCTCCACGACCCGTCCCTGCAGTTCGTGCACCCGGCCCAGCAGGTCCCCGGGCTCGAACAGGGATCCAGGCGCCAGGGCGGGCTCGAAGACCCCGGGTTTGGTGGTCTGGGGCCCTGCGGTGCGTCTCCAGGGCCCGTCTGTCCGCCGGCTCGGGTCCGGCTCGAAGCCTCCCTCTACCATTCCCACATCCGCGAGAACTCCGAGCACGGCGTTCACCATCACCCCTACCGCGGCCATGCTCACCACCCCCCGGGGACCCGCCTCGATGGTCACGGCCGGCACCCCGAGGTGGTTCACGGTGGCTCCCGCCAGTGAGCGGTCCAGGCCGAACCGAAGGTACAGGTCGTCTGGATACTCGTGGAGGACGGTGAGCCCCGTCGCCTCGGCGTGGGCGCACAGACGTGCATCCATGCGCTTTCGCGCCGCGCCCCGCTTGCGTACCGCACGGTCGATGATGGCATAGGGAATCGATTGGCCGGAGTCGGCGTGCAGGTCGATGAGCAGATCGGGCTTCCGCGCCGCGAGGTCCTCCCAGATCGTGAGGGCCAGCAGGCTGGCGAAATCGCCGTTGCGGCTCCCCGGAAACCGGCGGTTGAGGTCGGGGCCGTCGCGTCCGATCCCCCGGTTTCCGGAGCGGAGCCCGTTCTGGTTGAGGCTCGGGTACACGTGCACGGCACCTCGGCCCAGGTCGTGCTGGAGCCGGTCGACCAGGAGGTGGGCGGCGGTCACCCCGATGTACTCGTCCCCGTGCACATTCCCGGTGATCACCACCGCGGGACCAGACACAGGAGAGGCCAGGGACACCACTGGCAGCTTCAGTGCATCACCGCGATTCCCCACCCGGACATGCTCGATCCGCGGCAACAAGTACCCTCCGAGCGTCCGTTAACCCGGAAGCGTCATGGTCCGCTCCAGCACCAGCCGATGTGCCGGTTGGAAGCCCGCCCGGGCCAGGAACGACAACAGCTCCTGCTCATCCCACGACACTTCGGTCCGCAGGGTCTCGATCCGCAGTGCTCCGAGGTTCTTCACCAGCTGCTCCATCATGGCGCTGGCGATGCCGCCGCGAGCGAAGGAGCGGTCCACCAGGATCGTGTCCAGGACCGCCACCGGCTCGGGCAGTCCGAACTCGCCGTA
>JAFDJI010001000.1 GCA_019307545.1 Deltaproteobacteria bacterium
CGCGGCCGGTTCGGCACCAGGATGGTGAACAGGACCATCCACAGCCCCGCCATGGAGAATCCGACTCGGTCGAAAGAGAGGTGGTGCGCTTCCAGCCCGTGGAAGGCGAGGCCATGGGTGGCGGCCTCCAGCCCGAAACTGACCACGACTTCGTAGACCAACCCCAACGTCGCCAGGGTGGTTGCGGGTACGCGGGCGCCCCGCACGAAACCGTACATCGCAGCCGAGGCGAGGATGATGAGGACTGGCGGCCCCCATTCCCAGGGATGCTCGAACTCGGCGAGGAGGCGCCCCTCGATGGCGTTCTTGAACAGCCAGATGGAGGCAAACACGATGCTGACGACCAGGCTCAGCCCCCGGAGCCGCTGTACGGACTGGGCAAGCAGCACCGGAGGCATGCTGCTCCTCGAGAGCGTGCTCCGACCGAGATCGGTGGGCTCGCGGTGTTCGGTCAGGAGCAGGCGTTCTCGTGCGGTTTCGGCCTGGGCATCGCGTTCCGTGGGGGCCTCCCCAACGATGGTAACACCGCCCTCACCGAGGTTGTGCTCGTGGACGCCTACTGCGCCGCGTCCAGCAAGAGCTGCTTCAGCCCGTCGAACTCTGCCTGGACCGACAGGTTGTGGACGCTGAGGTTGTACACCCCGATTTGGACGTTGTTCTCGTCGAGGATGAACACGTCGCGGTACGCCGCCCCCCAGTCGGTCCACACGGTGTCGCCCGCGATCGGCTGCAGCCAGGGCAGGTCGGTTCCGTCGCAGATCAGGGTGTTGCCGGACTCGTACCCAACGCCGTTCACGCCGAGGATCCGGATCTCGAGGCGGGTGGAGACCTGGTCGACCTGGTACTGCATCTTGTCGAGGTAGCCAAACTGGCTACGGCAGTAGCTTCAAGTGCTGTGGCCGAAGTACCAGGCGCTCACCTTGCCCTGGAAGGAGCCGAGCGAGACCATCTGGCCGCTGGTGGGGGACGTGGGGTTGACGTCCAGGAGCGAGAAGTCCGGCATCGGGGGCAGCGTCCCGGTGTCGCCGGTGTCCGCGGTGTCGCCCGTGTCCGCGGTGTCGCCCGTGTCCGCGGTGTCGCCAACCACCCGTGTCGGCGCATGCGGTATCCGAGCCCGTGGTGTTGCCGGTATCGTCCACCCCGGTGTCGTCGGGCACACCGGTGTCGTCGTCGAGAACGGCCTGTCCAACGCAGCCGGTGAGGAGAAGCAGGGGGAACAGCGGCGACATCAGGGAACCTCGCCGTGCCCCTTAACGCGCGACGCCAATACTACGAGTCGCCACCCCCGGACGCGCGGATCGCCTCCTCCACCCGCTCCTGCTCGGCCCGCAGGCGGTCCTCCACCGATCCCTCGGGTGACGCCTCGGCGGAGGGACACACCTCGTTGAGCGGGCATCCGACACACCGCGGCTTGCGGGCGACGCAGACGTACCGACCGTGCAGCAGCAAGCGGTGTCCCATGTCGACCCAGGTCTCGCGGGGATAGCGGGCGCACAGGTCCCGCTCGACCTTCACCGGACTCTTCTCCGCGGTGAGTCCGAGTCGCATGGAGACCCGGGCTACATGGGTGTCCACCGCGATGCCCTCTGCGATGCCCAGCGCCGTGCCCAACACCAGGTTGGCGGTCTTCCGGGCCACGCCGCGCAGGGTGACCGCCTCGGCGACGGTCTGGGGCACCTCTCCGTCGAAGCGCTCCACCAACTGTTGGCTCGCCTCGCGGATGGCCCGGGCCTTGTTGCGGAAGAAGCCGGTGGTGCGGACCACTTCCTCCACGTCCTCTTGAGACGCTGCCCCGAGCGCGGCCGGGGTGGGCCAGCGGCGGAACAGCTCCGGGGTGACCTGGTTCACCCGCTTGTCGGTGGCCTGCGCGCTGAGGATGGTGGCCACCAAGAGCTGCCAGGCGCTCTCGTGGCGCAGCTCGCACACCGGATGGGGAATCGCCTGCTCGAGGCACTCGCGGATCGGGTCTTTGGACATGGGGCGCATTCTAAATCAGAAGGACGCCTTGACCTCCGCGAACACCCTGGAGGCATCCCGCACCCGGCCGAAGCGGCTCTCTTCCGGTCCGCCGAACACCACCGCGCCCGCGAGCACGGTGAGGCCGTCCGCCGCCCGCCAGCTGAGCAGGGCCATCTCGAAGTGGTCGCCCTCCGGAATGCCCTGCACACCCACCACCGAAAGGGTGAGCAGGTCCTCCCAGGTCCACGCGGCACGCTCCACCAGCCCCCAGACGGTGGTCGGGTCCACGTCGGGGTCGGGCTCGCCCATGGCCTGGCGGATCGCGGTCTCTACCTCGGGGTCGTATTTGAACAGGTGGCTCACCGTGCCTTGGACGGTGAGGTTCAGGTTGGTGTGGGGCACGTAGGTCAACCCGGCCACCGCGTAGAACTCGGGGTTCCGGATGGCGGGGTCGTCGCCGTCGTGGTCCTCGGTGCGGTAGGTTGCGGCCTCCCCCTTGAGGAGCACCGGGCCGAAGCCGCGGGCGAAGTCCCCACCGACCGCCTGCAGGGTCCCGTAGCTGGGCACCAGGGTGAGCGTGGGGGGCATGGCGGTCGTGTCCACGTCCATCCGCACCCCGGGACGCTTGTCGAGCCCATGGAAGGCCATCGCGGAGAGGTCGAACCCCGCGACACGGGTGGTGATTCGCAGTCCGAAGTCTCCGTTGGCCAGCGTCCGATCGGGTAGCTCGGGGTCTCCGACGCCGACGTTTCGGTCCGCCATCAGGGAGAAGTCGATCACGTCGGGCCGGGGCAGGCCCACACCAGGTCGAAGGAGGTGTCGCGCACGTACGCGGTGAAGCGCAGGGCCCAGGGAGCGACGCGGTAATCCTCCAGCTCGCTCGAGATGTGGAGGTAGTCCCAGGGGGTGAACAGGTCGGTGGGGTTCACCCAGTCCGTCTGGCCCCAGAACACGTACTGCTTGCCGGCGGACAGGTCGAACCAGGAGGGGTGCAGGGTGACGTAGCACTCCACCGGGAGGATCCGCACCTCGGCGTCGCGTTCGTCCAGGTTGGTCGAACCGATCAACCCGAGGTCCAGGTCGAGGTCGAAGGCCGCCCGAAAGGAGGCGATGTCGTCACCGCCCGAGAGTTGCTGCTGGAGCCGTGCGCTGGCGCCCACCGCTTCCGCGAAGGGGAGCACCTCGATCTGCGCCTTGACGTAGCCGTGGTGCTCGAGGTCCGCGGCGTGGCCCAGGGAGGCAAGCAGGGAGAGCAGGACCCAGCACATGGGGCGCTCAGAAGCCCTTCTGCAGGGCGCGGTTGGTGAACCACAGTGAATCGACGCCCTGGTCGACCGCGAGGTCCTCCATCTTCATCTGTGAAGTGTGGCCGTTGCCGAGGTCGGTCATGATCATGTCGGTGGCGAAGGGAACGCCGTTCAGGTCCTGAATCTCGCTCACCTGGAGATGCTTGAACTTCGCGCCCTGCTTGTCGTAGAAGTCGGTCGCCCGGGAGGTCTTCAGCGCCTGGTCGATGGCGTAGACGACCTTGGTGTAGCCAGTGTCCTTGCGGACGGAGTCGTCCACCGGGGTCGCCTCCACCAACTGGCAGGCGTGGCCGTCCACCTCCGCGGTGCCGGCAAGCGTCCACACCCAATCCTCCAAGTCGGGGCTCCCGATGTCCTCGTAGGAGAAGTCCGAGGACATGAAGGAGCCACCTCGGCCAGAACCCACGATGCGGCTCACCCGACCCATGGCGGGAACATAGATGTAGCGGTCGTCGTCGGCGTTGTTGCGGCCCCGGACCAAAAACCCG
>JAFDJI010000321.1 GCA_019307545.1 Deltaproteobacteria bacterium
CATCGTGGAGACGAACACCTTCACCGCGACCGCGGTCTCCCAGGCCGACTACGGCACCGAGCACCTGGTCTACGAGATCAACCGGGAATCGGCCCGCATCGCCCGGGAGGCCTGTGACGCTGCCGAGGTGGGGGACCCGTCGTGCCCGCGGTTCGTCGCCGGCTCGCTGGGACCCACCAACAAGACCGCGACGCTGTCCCCCCACGTCGACGACCCGGGCTACCGGGACGTCACCTTCGAGGACCTGCGCACGGTCTACGCCGAGGCTGCCAGGGGACTGCTGGACGGCGGCGCCGACCTCCTCATGGTGGAGACGGTCTTCGACACCTTGAACGCCAAGGCGGCGCTGTTCGCCATCGACGCGTTGTTCGAGGAGCGGGGCGGGTCCGTGCCCGTGTGGGTGTCCGGCACCATCACCGACGCGAGCGGCCGCACGCTGTCCGGGCAGACCACCGAGGCGTTCTGGCACTCCATCCGCCATGCAAGGCCCACCATCGTGGGCCTGAACTGCGCCCTGGGAGCGGACCAACTGCGCGCCCATGTCCACGACCTCTCCCGCATCGCCGACACCTTCGTGGCTACCCACCCCAACGCCGGCCTCCCCAACGAGTTCGGGGACTACGACGAGAGCCCGGAGCACATGGCGCGGGTCCTGCGCTCCTTCGCCGAAGACGGCCTGGTGAACGTGGTCGGCGGGTGCTGCGGCACGACTCCGGCCCACATCGAGGCCATCGCCACCGCAGTGCGAGACCTCCCCCCCCGCCCGGTCCCCGAGATCGCGCCCGCCTGCCGCCTCTCGGGGCTTGAACCCCTCACCATCGGGCCTGACAGCCTGTTCGTGAACATCGGGGAGCGCACCAACGTCGCCGGCTCCCGCCGGTTCAAGCGACTGATCACGGAGGGTGACTTCGAGACCGCCCTGGAGGTGGCCCGCCAGCAGGTGGACAACGGCGCCCAGATCATCGACGTGAACATGGACGACGCCCTGCTGGACTCCGAGCAGGCCATGGTGGCCTTCCTGCGGATGCTGGCGTCGGAACCAGACATCAGCCGGGTCCCGGTGATGCTGGACAGCTCCCGCTGGTCGGTCATCGAGGCCGGACTGCAGTGCCTGCAGGGAAAGGGGGTCGTGAACTCCATCAGCCTCAAGGAGGGCGAAGAGGCCTTCCTCGAGCAAGCGCGGCTCGTCCGGCGGTACGGCGCGGCGGTCATCGTGATGGCCTTCGACGAGAAGGGCCAGGCGGACTCGCGTGAACGCAAGGTGGAAGTCTGCACCCGGGCGTATCGCCTGCTCACCGAAGTGGTCGGTTTGCCGCCCGATGACATCATCTTCGACCCCAACGTCTTTGCCGTCGCCACCGGGATGGAGGAGCACGACCCCTACGCGGTCGCGTACATCGAGGCCTGCCACGACATCAAGCGCACCCTGCCCCACGCCCTGGTCAGTGGCGGGGTGTCCAACCTCTCCTTCTCCTTCCGGGGCAACAACCCGGTCCGGGAGGCCATGCACTCGGTGTTCCTGTTCCACGCCGTCCGCGCCGGCATGGACATGGGCATCGTCAACGCGGGCCAACTCGCGGTGTACGAGGACATCGAACCCACGCTCAGGGAGCGGGTCGAGGACGTGGTGCTCGACCGGCGCCGCGATGCCACCGATCGCCTCCTGGAGATCGCGGACACCGCCAGGGGGCAGGTGCACGCCAGGGGCGAGGACCTCGCCTGGCGCGATGCCCCGGTGGAGAACCGCCTGGCCCACGCGCTCGTGCATGGAATCGCCCGCTTCGCGGAAGAGGACGCCGAGGAAGCCCGACAGCACTTCGGCAACCCACTGCAGGTGATCGAGGGGCCCCTGATGGACGGCATGAACCGGGTGGGCGACCTGTTCGGGGCGGGGAAGATGTTCCTGCCCCAGGTCGTGAAGAGCGCCCGGGTCATGAAGAAGGCGGTGGCGGTCCTCGTGCCCTACCTGGAGGCCCTGCAGGCCGAGGAGGGCAGATCCAGCAGCGGGCGCGTGCTTCTCGCCACCGTGAAGGGCGATGTCCACGACATCGGCAAGAACATCGTGGGCGTGGTGCTCCAGTGCAACAACTACGAGGTCATCGACCTCGGGGTGATGGTGCCCAGCCAGCAGATCCTCGAGGCCGCCCGTGAACATCGGGTGGACGTCGTCGGCCTGTCCGGCCTGATCACCCCCTCGCTGGACGAGATGGTCCACGTCGCGAAAGAGCTGTCCAGGGAGGGGTTCTCCGTTCCCCTGTTGATCGGCGGGGCAACCACCTCGCGGGCGCACACCGCGCTCAAGATCGACCCCCAGTACCACCCGGCCGTGGTGCAGGTGAAGGATGCCTCCCGGGCCGTCGGGGTGATGGGGAAGCTCCTCTCCGGAGCGCATCGGGATGCGTATCGGGCCGCGGTGAAGGAGGAGATGGCCGAGATCCGCGAGCGCCACAAGGGGCGCAAGGCACGCGAGAAGACGCGGTCGCTCCGAAGCGCACGGCGGAACAAGCTCCCCATCGACTGGACCCGGGAGCCGCCGGCCCCAGCGCCACGGAAGGTGGGGGTGCAACGGTTCGATGAACACGACCTGGCCGCGCTCACCGAGCGCATCGACTGGACCCCCTTCTTCCACGCCTGGGAGCTGAAGGGCGCCTCGTTCCCCAAGATCCTGGAGCATGCCCGGCTCGGGGCCCAGGCGCGGGAGTTGTACCGGGACGCCCGCGAGCTTCTGAAGCGCATCGTCGGGGAGCGGCTGCTCCGTGCTCGGGGGGTGGTCGGTCTGTTCCCGGCGAACAGAGCGGGGGACGACGACATCGAGGTGTATACCGGGGAAGACCGCACCGAGGTGCGCGTGGCGTTCCGCACCCTGCGACAGCAGAAGGAGAAGCCACCCGGGGTGCCGAACCTGGCCCTGGCCGATTTTGTCGCCCCCAAGGGCATCCCAGACTGGATCGGCGCCTTCGGGGTCACCGCCGGGCATGGCTTGGAAGCGCTGGTGACCGGGTTCGAGGCGGAGCACGACGACTACCGCGCCATCCTTGCAAAGGCCCTCGCGGATCGGCTGGCGGAGGCCTTCGCGGAGCACCTGCACGAGGTCGTGCGCAGGAAGCTCTGGGGCTACGCCGCAGACGAGGCCCTCACCAACGCGGACTTGATCCAGGGACGCTACCAGGGAATCCGCCCCGCCCCGGGCTACCCGGCCTGCCCCGACCACACCGACAAAAGGGTCATCTGGGATCTCCTGGACGTGGAGGACTGTACGGGGATCCGCCTCACCGAGAGCATGGCGATGTGGCCAGCCGCCTCGGTGAGCGGGCTGTACCTCGCCCACCCCCGCGCGCGGTATTTCGCAGTGGGGACCTTGCGGTTGGACCAGGTCGAGGACTACGCGCGGCGCAAGAAATGGGATCTTGCGACCGCGGAGCGGTGGCTCGCCCCCAACCTCGGTTACGAACCAGAGAGATGATCTACCGCCTGCTGCCACTTCTGCTGTTCGTCGGATGCGTCGAGATCTCGGGGAAGGCCATCCCCATGGAGCGGGGAGCGGGGCACGGCTTCGTGGACGTGGAGATCGAGGGCGTGCGGGTACGGTGCATGGTCGACACTGGAGCAGACGTCCTGTACGTGGTCCCGTGGCTGGTGCCCGATGCACGAGAGGGGCAGCTGTTCTACCTGGACAAGATCCACTACGGCCCCGTGACCCAGCGGGATGTGCCCACCGTGGTGCTCGAGCAGGAGATCTTCAACGCAATCGGGAGGAGGGTGCCTGGCCAGGTCGACTGCCTGCTCGGATTCACCATCCTGCCCGAGTCCGGCGTGATCGACTTTGCCTCCGAGACCCTGTGGTCCATGCCCAGCCCCCGCTGGGAGCCGGAAGACACGGTCGAGCGCATCGACATCGTGCCGGTGATGGTCTGGCCGTTCCCGATGGGACGCGCCACCTTCGGGGGTGGGACGGAGGTGACCAGCCTGCTGAACACCAGCGCTTTGCTCCCGGTGCTCCGCACCTGGGTGTTCGACGAGCTTGTCGACCCTCCTCCCACCACGCCGGCCAGCGTGGTGACCGAGGACGGCACCATCGAAGCGCACTTGACCGACCTGCCGATATCGATGCGGGGCGAGGCCGGGGTGACGGTCGAGGTGCTGGTGTACGACTCACCCGAGTTGGACTTCCTCGAAGAAGCCCTGTTCACCGAGTTGGACGCGGTGATCGGCGCCGAGTACCTGCTCCAGCACGCCTTCTCGTGGGACCGGCTCCGCGGGGAGCTGACCCTGTTCCCGTACTCGAGCGAGGTCAGGACGGCGTTGCTGGCGGAGTACGACGAACAGCTCGAAAACCCCTGACGCACTCACATCAGCAGGCCCGTCACTTCCCTTGGTGTATTCGGCGATGATGTAGGAGGGAAGCCACCAAATAGTAGACCGGGAACACCAGCGTCACCAGCGCTACCTGCTTCGCCCAGGGAGCCTCCGGCATCAGACACAGGGACAGGAACACCGCCGCCCAGGGGATGCCGATGGCGAAGGTCACCGGACGAAGGAATCGGGTCCGATTCGGGTACACGTAGTGGATGGGGACGAACACCAGCACGGCGAGCACGGTGATGACCGCGGTGGTGACCAGGGGGTTGGCGTCCATCACGAACAGGTAGATGACGATGATGTTCCAGTAGGACGGGAACCCGACGAAGGACTCCTCCGTCTTCGCGTTGTCCTGGGAGAAGCCGTAGCCGCTCGCCAGCAGCGGGAGCAACGCCACCGCTTCCCAGCCGGGGGGGAGGAGGCCGAGCGCCGGAAGGGCGAGGGCCGGGAGGAACACGAAGTTGAGGTAGTCCACGATGTCGGCGAGACGACGGCCGTCGAACTGGGGCAGGACCTCCTTGACCCGCACCCGCCGCGCCAGGGCCCCATCGGTGGAATCGATGAAGGTGGCGACCCACAGGATGGTCAGGAACAGGGGCGCGTTCCCCGCGTACAGCGCCACCACGCCCACGAAGGCCAGGGGCAGCCCGAGGGCGGTGTAGAGGTGGGCGCCCCAGGCGGCAGCGCGATGGCGGAGGCGGTACGTCGACATCGGCCCCCCTTATCCGCCCCTCGAGAGCCGAGTCAACGCGGCGCCAGCCCACAGCCCGTGAGGGATGCGGGTCAGCGCCTCAGGCACCTTCGGACAGGGGACCCAGGGGGCGCGCCGGGTCCCGGCGTGCGGTCAGCCGCGAGACCACCAGG
>JAFDJI010000322.1 GCA_019307545.1 Deltaproteobacteria bacterium
GCACGGCCCGCGACGTCTTCCGACCCGCGTAGTCGGGCTATCCGCGTCTGGCGTTGCCCCGCACCAGGGTGATGCCGGGCTGCCGTCCCCGGGTGGATGGATTACAGGTTTGCGGTCCTGCCCGGCGGAGAGTTCTTGGACCTCGTTCTCGACTTCGAACGACCCATCGTCGAGCTACGCAAGCGCATCGACCAGCTCAAGGAGCTCGACGGCTCGGACAACGTCGGCCTCGCCACCTCCATCCAGCACCTGGAGCTGCAGTGCGCCCGGCTCCAGGAGCGGATCTTTTCCCGCCTCTCTCCCTGGCAGCGCACCCAGCTCTCGCGCCACCCCGGCCGGCCCTTCACCCTGGACTACATCCGGGCGCTGTGCACCGAGTGGACCGAGCTGCACGGCGATCGGGCCGGTCACAACGACCGCGCAGTGGTGGCCGGCCTGGCTCGGCTGCGTGGGCGCCCGGTGGCGGTGGTGGGTCACCAGAAGGGTCGGGACACCAAGGACAACCTGTTCCGGAACTTCGGGATGGCCCGTCCGGAAGGCTATCGGAAGACGCTGCGGGTGATGCGACTCGCGGAGCGGTTCGGGTTGCCCATCATCGCCTTCATCGACACCCCGGGTGCCCATCCGGGCGTGGAGGCCGAGGCCCGGGGGCAGGCCGAGGCGATCGCCCGCAACATCCTGGAGATGACCCGCCTCGGGGTGCCGATCATCACGGTGATCATCGGGGAGGGCGGCTCGGGCGGAGCCCTGGCGATCGGGGTCGCCAACCGGGTGCTCATGCTGGAGAACGCCATCTACTCGGTGATCTCCCCCGAGGGGTGCGCCGCCATCCTCTGGCGGGACCGCGCGGAGGGCTCCCGAGCCGCCGCCGCGCTGCGCCTCACCGCGGCCGACTGCGAGGCGTTCGAGGTGGTCGACGAGGTCATCCCCGAGCCCCCGGGCGCGGCGCACCGCAACGCCGAGGAGACGCTGAAGAGCGTCGGCGAAGCGGTGGTGCGCCACCTGGACGAGCTATCCGGGCTGGACCCGGAGGCCCTGCGACGGGATCGATACGACCGGTTCCGCCGGCTCGGGGTGCTGCGCGAGGCCAGGACCCCATGACCACCTGGGAGATCGTGCCTCGGGGGCCGCTTCGGGGTGAGATCGACCTGCCCGGGGACAAATCGGTCAGCCACCGGGCGCTGATCCTCAACGGCCTGGCCAGCGGTCCGGCACGGGTTCGCGGGCTGTTGCGCGCCGACGACGTGCGGGCCACCCTGGAGGCGATGCGTGGCTTCGGGGTCGGCATCGAGGACGACGGGGAGGAGGTGCGGGTGACGCCGCCGCCGGGGGGCCTGGTGGAGCCGCCGCGGGTGCTGGATTGTGGGAACGCCGGGACCTCCATGCGGCTGCTCGCGGGGGTGGCTGCTGCCGAGCCCTTCCTGACCGTGCTCGCCGGCGATGCCTCCCTGTCGCGCCGCCCGATGCGGCGGATCGTGAAGCCGCTCCGGGCCATGGGGGCGGTGGTGGACGGGCGGGAGGACGGCCGGTTCCCACCCCTCGCCATCCGCGGTGGGTCCCTGACGATGACCCAGCACGCACTCGAGATCGCATCTGCACAGGTCAAATCGTGCCTGCTGCTCGCCGGACGTCGGGTCGGGGTGATGGTGAAGGAACCGCGGCGGAGCCGCGATCACACCGAGAGGATGGTCCAGGCCATGGGCGCCACCCTGCGCCACAGCGAGGACGACTGGCTGGCCCTGATGCCCGTGGACCGGCTCGACCCCATCGACGTGGACGTGCCGGGCGACGTCTCTGCGGCCGCGTTCTGGCTCGTGGCCGCGTCCATCGTCCCCGGCTCCGAGGTCTACCTTCGCGGCGTGGGCGTGAACCCGACCCGCACCGGGGTGCTGGACGCTTTGGAGGCCATGGGCGCCGATGTGCAGCTCTACCCGGTGAAGGGCTCCGGCCCAGAGCCGTGCGCCGACCTGTTGGCCCGAGCCGGGCGCCTGGTCGGCACCCGCATCGATGGCGATCTCGCCTTGCGCTGCCTGGACGAGCTTCCGGTCCTCGCGGTGGCGGCCGCGGCGGCAGAGGGACAAACGGTCATCGCGGACGCCGCGGAGCTGCGGGTCAAGGAGTCGGACCGCATCGCCCGGGTCGTCACCGGCCTCCGCGCCATGGGTGTCGAGGTCGAGGAGTGCCCCGACGGCATGATTATCGAGGGGGGTGGTCTGGTCGGTGGGGGCCGGGTGGACGCCACCGGCGACCATCGCATCGCGATGGCCTTCGCCGTGGCCGGTCTGGTCGCGCCCAAAGGAGCCGTCGTGGCGGGTGCGGAGGCGGTTTCGTCGAGCTATCCGCAGTTCCGCGAGCACCTGGAGAAGCTCCGTGGCTGACACGGGCAGGCGCAAGCCGCTCATCATCGCGGTGGATGGCCCCGCGTCCTCCGGCAAGGGCACCGTGGCCCGCACTGTGGCTCTCCTGCTCGGGTACCAGTACATCGACACCGGCGCCATGTACCGGGCCGTGGCCCTGGTAGCCCGGGAACGCGGCATCTCCTGGGACGCCGAGGACGCGGTGGCCGAGGTGGCGGCTGGTCTGCATTTCGCCTTCTCGTTCGATGGCGAGCTGCTGCAGGTGTTGGTGGACGGCCGCGACGTCACCGCCGACATCCGCCAGGAGCACATCGGCCAGGGGGCGAGCGACGTCTCTCGCCACCCGACGGTACGCCGTGCCCTGCTCGGGCTCCAGCGGGCGCTCGCCCGGCGGGGCGGGGTGGTGATGGATGGTCGCGACATCGGCACCGTGGTCCTGCCGGATGCCGACCTGAAGGTGTACCTGGATGCCAAGGTCGAGGAGCGAGCCCAGCGCCGGCACGCCGAGCTCAGCGCGAAAGGTGAGGTGGTGGGTTTCGGGGAGGTCCTCGAGGCGCTGCGCGCACGGGACAAGCAGGACATGGAGCGCCCGGTGGCGCCCCTGTGCCAGGCCGAGGACGCGGTGTTCCTGGACAGTACCCACCTCACCATCGAGGAGGGCGTGGACGCGGTGCTGGAATTGGCGAAGGCACGCGGCGCCAAGGCCGGCGGCGCCGGGCGACTGGACTGACGCTCGCAGGCTTCTGACACCCTGTTTGCCCCTGCAACCTGGACAAATGGTGAGGAAGCCGAGAAAAGGATGGAAGGAGCACGGTTGTGCCAGCCGCCGGCCGGAATTGGAAGAGCTAGCCCGCAGCCCATGAGGGATGCGGGCTAGTCCTTGCACGGGCCGCACTGCCCGATTACTCGGGCCTGTCCTGCATGGGCACCCAGCCCCCCGGTCCGTCGCGAGCGACGGGCAGCGGAGGTTCGCCGAAGCGCGGAATGCAGGCCCGACACCGGTGAGCAGGGACGCCGGTAAAGAGCCGAGGCACCTCCCCGTCTCGTCGGGAATCGTGAACCATCCCCTCCCCAACCCCTTTGGCGGAACCCCGCATGATCGACCCGAATCTCATGGACCTCCCCATCAACCAGCTCTCCGAGGATCAGTTCAAGACCTTCTACGACGAGCTGATGGACGAGAAGGGGATCCGCGAACAATCGGTGGTCACCGGCGCAGTGATCGGAATCAACGATGACTGGGTCACCATCGACATCCAGTACAAGGCCGAAGGCCTGGTACCCACGGACGAGTTCCGCAACGCCGAGGGCGAGCTCCAGATCAAGATCGGCGACATGGTCGACGTGTACCTCGGCCGCATGGACACCGAGGATGGGGTGCTGCTGCTCTCCAAGGAGCGCGCGGACATCATGAAGGCCTGGGAGGAGATCTCCAAGGCCGTAGAGCGGGATGAAGTGGTCTCCGGGGTCATCACCGCCCGGGTAAAGGGCGGGCTCTCCGTCGATATCGGCGTCAAGGCCTTCCTGCCTGGCTCCCAGGTGGACCTGCGGCCGGTGAAGAACCTCGAGAAGCTCATCGGCGAGACCTACTCCTTCAAGATCATCAAGTTCAACAAGAAGCGCGGAAACATCGTGCTGTCCCGCCGGGTGCTCCTCGAGCAGGAGCGGGCGGTGAAGCGCGAGGAGACCCTCGACCGCCTCGAGGTGGGCGCCATCCTCACCGGGGTGGTGAAGAACATCACCGACTACGGTGCATTCATCGACCTCGGCGGCATCGACGGCCTGTTGCACATCACCGACATGTCCTACGGCCGACTGAACCACCCCTCGGAGATGTTCGACGTGGGCCAGTCGGTTGAGGTCAAGGTCCTCAAGTTCGACACGGAAACCCAGCGCGTCTCCCTCGGCTACAAGCAGATCCGCCCCGACCCCTGGGAGGAGGCGGCCTACAAGTACCCGATCGGGGCCATCGTCCGCGGCAAGGTGGTCTCGCTGCCCGACTACGGCGCCTTCGTGGAGCTGGAGGACGGCATCGAGGGTCTGGTCCACATCTCCGAGATGACTTGGAACAAGCGGATCAAGCACCCCTCGAAGCTGGTCAGCGTGGGCGACATCATCGAGGCCAAGGTGCTCGACGTGGACGTCGAGGAGAAGCGGATCTCCCTGTCCACCAAGCAGCTCGAGGCCAACCCGTGGGACCTGGTCGAGCAGCAGTACCCCATCGGCAGCATCGTCAAGGGCAGCGTCCGCAACATCACCGACTTCGGCATCTTCATCGGGATCGAGGACGGGATCGACGGGCTGGTCCACATCTCCGACCTCTCCTGGGGACAGCGGATCAAGCACCCGTCGGAGCGGTATACCAAGGGCGACGAGGTCGAGGCTCGCGTGCTCGCCATCGACAAGGAGAACGAGCGTTTCTCCCTGGGCATCAAGCAGCTCACTGAGGACCCGTGGTACACGGTCCACAGCCGCTACTTCCTCGGGCAGGTCATCGAGGGGCCGGTGGTGCACCGCACCGACTTCGGCATCTTCGTGGAAATCGAGGAGGGCGTCGAAGGCCTGGTCCACATCTCGGAGCTGGCGTACGACGCCGACCTCTGGCAGGACAAGTACCCGGTCGGCCTCCAGGTCAAGGCCGAGGTCATCCACATCGACTCCCACGACCGCAAGATCTCCCTCTCCGAGCGGGGCGCGGTCGAGCGTGTCGAGGGCGGGGTGGACTTCGCGCAGAAGCAGGGCGATGCCGGCGCGCGCTTGGGCGACGTGATGGGGGACCTGGGCAAGAAGTTCCAGTCGGCCGAGCCCGAGTCCGGGTCTGCGCCCGAGGTCGCGTCCGATCCCGAGGTCGAGC
>JAFDJI010000323.1 GCA_019307545.1 Deltaproteobacteria bacterium
CGCCAGCGCGAGACCGAAGGGTAGGAGACACTCAGCCGGGCTGGCCGATGCACTCCTTCGAGGTAGCCCCCGAGGGGTCACACTCCTCATAGGTGGCGTCGGTCAGATCGCACTGCTCGAACGATTCCCCCTCGAACTCGGTCTCCTTGAACTCGGCACCGCGGAAGTCGCACCCGATGAACCGGCCGCCCTTGAGCTCGGTCCGGCCGAAGTAGGTCTCGCGGAAGTCGACCTCACGCACCACCGCGCCGTCCCAGGTGGTGCGGGCGAGGGACGCCTTCCGGAAATGACCACCGGCGACCCGGGTGTGGTCGAAGTGTGCGGCGACGATTTGGGCATCCTCGAAGGTGCAGTCACGGAGCCGCGAGTGGTCCAACGATGCCAGCTCCAATTCGGCGTCGTGGAAGGTACACCCCACCGCCTCCAACCCGCTCATAAACGCCATCGCCAGGTTGGCCTGGGTAAAGTCGCAGTCGAAGAAACCGGCGAGCTTGTAGTCGCGCCCATACACCTCGGCGCCCTTCAGGTCCGCCCCCTCCACCACCATCCGTGCGCCCTTCGCGCCATTGGTGGAAAACCACGCCGCATGCGCACGGAGCGCCTCCCCTTCGATGAGCCGCCGCCAGTCCGACGTGGTGATTCTCCTGCCCAGGGGGGACCTGTTCGCCCGGTTCCGCTAGTCTTTACCACGTCCGCACCCTCGCCTGGAGCGCCGTATGGCGACCTCGTCGCAGCCCTGGGAAGCCATCCCGCCCTCCGGCGAACCGCTGCGCGCCCGCACCTTCGGGGAGGCGGTGCTGTACCTACGGGTCCGCGGGGCCGCAATCCTGGCGGCACGGCGCACCGAGGTCGGTGGCAAGACGCTGGTGGATATCCGAGTGCTCCACCGCGGCCTGGAGCGGAAGTTCTCCTTCTGGCTCATGCACCTGGACACCGACGACCTCCTCCACCTCGGGGGCGGCGCACCTTCGGAGCTCCTCGACCCCGTCGACCTGGTTCTCTTCGCGAGCAGGGCGGAGCGGGAGCTGCCGGAGACCCTGGAGGACCTGGACGTCGACAACCTGCGCACCCACCTGCGCGATTTGGAACTGGGTGCGGAGGCGGCGGACGAGGCGACCAAGTTCATCCCCCGGCGGTCCGATCGGGTCCCGGAGTCGACGCTGGCCACGGTGGCGGCTCGGTGGTTGTACGACCGTGACCCGGAGCGCTTCTCGCGCTCGAATCTGGTTGGCCTCGCGGAACGCCTGCGCCGGCGCGCCATCTGGTACCAGGCCGTCATCCGGCGGTTGGACGCCGCAGCGGACGAGGAGGACACCCTGTCGTGAGATGTCCCCCATGAAGGTCGTCGACCTCACCCCGGAATACGAAGAGCTGTACATGCTCTGCCTGGAGGACTGGTCGGACGAGGCCAGGGAGGGCCAGGACCTGAGAGCCCACTGGTATGCCAGGGTCAAGGACCACGGGCTCCGGGTGAAGCTCGCCCTGGATGAGCGCGGAAACCCGGGGGGAATGATCCAGTACCTCCCCATCGAGCGCTCGTTCGCCGAAGGACGCGATCTGTACCTGATCCTGTGCATCTGGGTGCACGGACATCCCCAGGGACGGGGCAACTTCCAGGGAAAGGGGATGGGGACTGCGCTCCTGCAGGCCGCGGAGGACGACGTGCGCGCCCTCGGTGCCAAGGGGATTGCGGCTTGGGGCGTGGTCCTACCCGTCTGGATGAAGGCGTCCTGGTTCCGGAAACACGGCTACCGAAAGGCAGACCGGGTGGGGATGGCGGCGCTGGTCTGGAAGCCCTTCACGGAGGACGCCGAACCACCACGGCTGATGCGCCCCGGAAAGAAACCCGGTCGCTCCGCCAGCGGCGTCACCGTCACCGCCTTCAACCAGGGCTGGTGCATGGCCCAGAACATCGCCTGCGAGCGGGCCCATCGCGCGTGTACCCACCTTGGCGACGAGGTCACCTTTCGCCGAATCGACACCAACGACCCCGACGTCCGCCGCGAGTGGGGACAGGCTGATGCCCTGTTCGTGGAGGATCGGGAGATCTGGACCGGACCGCCCCCCTCGGAGGAGAAGCTCCGCCGGGCGATCGGCAGGGCCGTCACCCGAGCCCAGAGACGGGTTCACAGCCGGTGGTGGTGACGGTCTATGCGCGCGCTCTCGTTCGACGTCACCATCCCCCGCTACCTCCTCGCCCGAGCCACCGGGCGGTGGACGGACCGCGCGGCGCTGGGAGCGGTGCGGATGGCGTCCGTTGCCGACCCCTGCATTCCGGGACCCGGATGGGCACGCTTGGAGGTCCTCGCGGCTGGCATCTGCGGCACCGATCTGATCACCCTCGCCTTCTCCCACAGCCCGGCGCTCGAGCCCTTCAACTCCTTCCCCGCGGTGCCCGGCCACGAAATCCTGGCCCGGGTGGTGGAGGTGGGACCGGCAGTGGACCGGGTACAGGTCGGACAGCGGGTCGTGGTGGACCCCATCCTCTCCTGCACGGTGCGTGGGTTCGCTCCAGAAGCAGCCTGCCCCTCCTGCGCCGAAGGCGCGCCGGGGACCTGCGACCGCGCTGGGGAGCCTGGCGAGGTGCAGATCGACGGGCGGCCGCTCTCCCCCGGCTGCACGATCGGCTCCAACCGCGACCTTCCAGGGGGGTGGGGCGAGCAACTCGTCGCCCACCAGAGCCAGCTCCATCCGGTGTCGGACAACCTGGCAGACGCGGTGGCGGTCCTCATCGAGCCCCTGTCCATCCCGGTGCATGCCCTGCTGCGCTCACCGCCGCAGGGGAACGAGCCGGTGCTGGTCATCGGGAGCGGCCCCATCGCGCTGGGGGCGGTCTGGGCACTCCGCGCGACCGGGTTCCGGGGCTCCATCGTCACCCAGGCCAAGCGGCCCCACGAGGCAGCGCTCGCGAAGGCCCTCGGCGCGGACGAGGTGGTCACCCCCGGGCCGGAAGCACGACGCGCCCTGCTGGACACCGGCGCCCGCGCCTACCAGCCCACTCTGGGTCCGGAGGTCTATCGGGGCGGCGGTTTCTCTACGGTGTTCGACTGTGTGGGGAGCGCATCCAGCGTGGACCAGGCCCTGTGTTTCGCCCGCTCCCGCGGTCGCATCATGCTCCTGGGGTGTGCCGGGATGCTCCGCAACATCGACCTCACCCCCCTGTGGGCCCGCGAGCTGCAGGTTCTCGGGTATTTCGTCTACGGGACGGAGACCTGGCGCGGCGAGGCCCGCCACACCTTCGAGGTCACCCAGCAACTCCTCTTGGAGACCGACGCGCCGGTCGGGGACCTCGTCACCCACCATTTCGCGCTGGACCGCTACCGGGAAGCCCTACGCGCCGCGGCAGACCACGCTCGCAGCGGGGCCATCAAGGTGGTGCTCCACCCCCGAGAGTGACGGCTCTCAGGAGTCCTCGTGTTGCTCGCCCGCCAGCAGGGTGACAGCGCGGGCGGCAGCCTCCCTGAGGACATGCCAAACGTCGGTTCCGCGTATCGCCTCCTCCGGCGTGGCCCCTGGCTTGGAGGCGACCACGGGCAGGTTCGCCTCGAGGACCTCCCCCGACTGCCGGAAGGTCACCCCGTCCGACAGGTTTCTCAGGAGCTGCTTCATGGAGTCGTTGTCGGCCAGGAGCACACTGCGGAAGTTTCGGATGCCCCGCTCCGCCGCCGCGTCGACGAGGCGGTGCAGGAGCAGCGTCCCCAGCCCCTTGCCCTGGGCGTCGTCCACCACCGCAATCGCAGGCTCGGCGGTGTGCGGCTCGTCCTTCAGCCTCACGAAGCGAGCGACGCCGAGTCCCAACTGGGTGCCGTCCGGCTGGATGCGCACCGCTCCCATCGCGAAGTGTTCTTCCCCGTCGACCTCGGTGAGGTAGTGGAGGTCGGTCTTGGACAGGTGCTCCTTGGAGGAGAAGAAGCGGTAGTACCGGGACTCGGGCGACATGCGCTCGAACCCATCGAGGAAGAGGGGCTTGTCCTCTGGCCGCACCAAGCGGAGCAACGCCTCGGAGCCGTCCCGCAGGGTCAGGGTCTCGCGGTACAGGTCGTCGTAGCGGTAGGGACGCGACACGGACCACTATAAGACGGATTGGGGCCTGGAGGGGCCACTCACTCGCAGGCCAGGTACTCGGGACCCAGATCCCAGGTCTTGATCAGGGTGTCCAGGTCGGGGCCCACACCGCACATCTCCTCCGCGAGCGCGGGCGCATCGGACCAATCGTCCACGTACTCGGTGTGGAACACCGCCTTTCCGCTCCCGGTGAACACCGCAAGGCGGTCGCACTCGTCGTAGGCAGCGCACTCCTCGTTCAGCCCCCAGTCGAACCAGGGCTCGAGCGCCTCCAGTTGGCCGAGATCGTTCTTCAGGCCCACCGAAAGGCCGCGCCGATGCGCCTCGTCGGCGATGAAGCGGTTGTAGTCCAGTTGTTCGGTGGCGTTCATCGGGAAGCCCGAACGGTTGTCGTACCCGTCCATGTTGTCGGGCTCCACGCCGTCGCATCCACGCGCCACCGCCAGGTCGAGCCGGTCCTCCATCACCGCGCGCACCCCGGGGTCGGTGTGGTCGAGCCACCGCTCGTCGGACCACCCATCGAGCGCCCTCCCGAGCGACTCTTCGGGAAAGTCCTCCGCGTCGGCGCGCCACCCCTCCCACGATCCAGCCGAGAAGTAGCACACCACCAGCCGGTCCGAGAGCGCTGTCAGCTCCGCGTCGGTGACGTTGAACAGGTCGACGTCGTACATGTCGACGTCCAGGGAGGTGTCCACCGCCCCGGTGAGCTGCCACTGCCAGGGCGTACCGGGCGCCGGGCTCCACACCAGCGCCTGGACGGGGTCTCCAGCGGTGTAGCGCACGCACTCACCTTGCGCTCGGACCTCTCCCTCCGGGCAGGGTTCATCCCCAGAAGTGCAGGCCGCGAGCAGGAAGAACACCCACATGAACACAGCGTAGCCCTGTGCTCTCCTATGGTCTCGTATCTGCGAGCCGGGACAGGACCCGCAAGGCGCGGGTGAGGTCGCCCTAGGCCGCCTCGCGCTCGCTGACCTTGCGCTGCTTGTAGCGCCAACGAGCATTCTTGTTCGAGCATGCGCGACAGCAGTACTTCGAACCGGGACGGGCCGGCTTCTGACACGGGTGCCAGGCGCAGACTGTCTGCTCTTCGTGAGGGGCGGCGGCATCCTCGGGCTCGTCGTCCACCTGCT
>JAFDJI010000324.1 GCA_019307545.1 Deltaproteobacteria bacterium
CCGGGTCCAGGCGACCTCGTACACCAGCGCAGCGCACCCCCCGAGGCCGGCCACCACCACCACCAACTGCCACACGTATCGCGGTGCCACGAGGCAGCCGTCGGTCGTGGCACCGAGATCATCCTCCACCGGCGCACCTTCAGCCCCCTCCGACCAGCGGTCCAGACTCACGGCCGCGAGCGCGAGGAGCAGGTCTGCGGCCGCGGCCACGACGTTGGTGGCGAAGAGCCCATAGTGGGGCAGGAGAAGGAAGCCGGCCAGCCAGGTGCCACCCACCGCCCCCGCGGTGTTCACCCCGTACAGCACCCCCACCCAGCCCCCTGCGGCCCCTAGCCGATCCGTGGCGAACCGGGCCAGCACCGGAAGGGTTGCCCCCATGAGCGCAGTGGGCAGCAACAGGGCGGTCGCCACCAAGATGAACTGGACCACTCCGAATCCCAGCGGACGGAGGTCCAGGGCCCGCGCCAGGGACAGGTAGAGGGGGGTGAGCAGTTGGAGAACGTGGGGGAAGAGCAGGGCGTAGACCCCGATCCCAAGCTCCAACAGCGCATAGGTCCGCAACGGCCGAGCGATTCGGTCCACGCGCCGTGCCATGGCGAATCCACCCGCGGCCAGTCCGGCCATGAAGGCGGCGAGCACCGTGGCGATCGCGAAGCCCGAGGTCCCGAAGACCAGGTGTAGCTGCCTCGCCCACAACGTCTGATAGACCAGCCCGGTGGCGCCGGAGACGAAGAAGAGGGGGAGCAGTACCCGGGTCGCGCGCTCGCGCCGCAACGCGGCCGAGAAAGCATCCATGGAACCGAGGGCCTCCGCAGCGGACCCTATCGCGTCCACGGCTGCCCTTGCCAAGGCCCCGCCGTCTTTCCCACGGACGGGGCCCCTTGCGTTATGCTCGCTCGCCCCACAAACGCCCGATCCCGCCATGTTCCCCCACGACAAGCTCGACTGGACCCTCAGTCGCCTCGAGCAGCGCCTTGAACACGCCCCCGACGACACCGTCGCGCGTCTGGAGTACGCAACGGGGCACCTTTCCCAGGCCATGTTCCACGACGGCGGAGAGATGGCCTTCAACCAGGCCCTGACCCAGGCCAGGCGGGTCCTTCAACACGACCCGTCCAACCCCGGCGCACTCGTCGTTGCAGGTGCATCGCTGACCGGTCTCGGCCGACTCGAGGCAGCGACCCGCTACCTGGACGAAGCGCTCAAGATCGAGCCCGATCGAGCAGACGTGCGTCTCGCGCTGGGCATCCTCCACCAACAAGCAGGCGATCGCCACCAGGCGGTACGTGAGATGGAGTTCGGCTGCCGCCAGGCACCGGGGAGTTGGGAGCCCCACTACCTGCTGGGCCGGCTCCTCGGGGAGCGTGCCGACGAGTTGGGCGGGCCACGCCGAATGCTGGAGCGCAGCCAGTTCCACATCGTGCGCGCGCTGCACCTGGGCCCATCTGCGGCCCTCCGCGCCACCCTGCTCAACGACCTCGGCGTGATGTGCCTGCGTACGGGGCGCTACAACGACGCGCTCAAGCTGTTCACCCGCCTGCAGGACCACGAGAAGTACGGCGAAAAGGCCCAGTACTACCTTGGCCTCGTGTCCTACCACCTGGGCCGGTACAAGAACGCCATCCTCCACCACCGACGCTACCTCGACAAGAATGGAGAAAACGCCCACGTCCACGCCCGGATCGGGATGTCCTACCTCCACCTCAGCGAGGTCCAGAAGGCGCGGGAGGCCAGCAACCGCGCCCTGGCCATCGAGCCAGGAGACCTGCAGGCGCGCTGGACCCTCGGCTGTGCATGGCTGGAGGAGGGACACGTCGAAGAGGCCGTCCGCACCTTCAAGGGCATCCTCCAGGACGCACCCGACCACCTACCGGCGTTCACCGAGTTGGTCCGCATCCGTCGCGATCGCCGCGATGCCCGCTGGCTGGGACAGGCCCTGCGTGCCGAGGTGGGTGGCCACGACCGGGTTCCGCTGCGCGACCGACGGGAACACCAGACCGGGCGCGGCAGTGTGGAGATCGACCCCCGGTCCGCCACCAGGAGTCGCATCCGGGTGGTGCTGGAGGCGCTGGCGCAACTCGGAGAGGACACAGCGCCCACCATCCTGGAGACCATGGACCTCACCACCTCCGAGGGGCTGCGGTCCCAGCTCTGGGAGGCTGCCCTGGCCCAGATCGCGTCACGACGCGCTCGCAAGGCGCTCGATTCACTGAAGGAACCTGGCCGCTGCTTCGGTGCCCAAGCCGGGCGGGATGTGTTGACCCTGGCGGAGTTCCTCCCCGAAGCCATGCTCACCAACGGGCTCCAGGTGCAGGAGGAGGACCTGAAACGCGCGGCGGTCGAACGCCACGGGCCCGCCACCGACGTCTCGGCCCACCGGGCCAACGTCGACCGGGAGCGCCAGGAGGCCAGGGCGTGGCAGGCACTGCTGCTCCTGGCCGTGGCGACGCGCCAGACGCGGAGCGGCCGGAACCTCCTCGTCCGGTGGGCATCCGATGCCGACCCCGAGTTGGCGGACGCCGCGCGAGCTGCCCTGGTGATGATGGGGGATACCGATGCGCCCAGCCATCTTCGCGAGCGGGCGCGACAGCGTGGTGCGGAGCACCTGGTCGACGCGCTTCTCGCCGAGATCGCACCGCCGGAGCAGCGCCAGGCACCCCGTCCGGTCTCGGACGACGAGAATGTGGTGTGCTCCACCTGTGGCCGCCGCGCACCCCAGGTCGAGCACATCATGGTCGGGCCGAACGCCGCGATCTGCAACCAATGCATGATGGAGATCGCGCGCAACCGTCGCGAGCTTGCCACCGACGATCCCTCGGTTGCGTGCGCCCTGTCCGGAAGCAGCCTGCTGGAGAGCCACGCCATCTACGAGTTCCGGGGCGTCCCGGTTGCCGCTGAAGTCGTTGACGAAAGCCTGGGCCTGGCGGAGCGCGACGAGGTAGACCGGTATTTCCTGAGCCTGTAGGCCCGGTTCACGGATCGCAGGAGGGCCGCGGCTGAAGCCAGGGACAGTCGCCCCTTTCCCCGGGAAACCGCTGGCCATCGCTATCTCGCGTTGTCAATTGGATGTCGAAACGTGTCCTGGAAAGTGACGCGTGGCCCGGAGACGCTTCACATTGGTCCCCACGCGAAGGAGCGCCCCGATGATCCGTGCCACGCTGCTGTTGATCGCACTGACTTCGGCGCTCGGGCGCCCGGCCTACGCGTTCGCTCCGGTCGACGACGGGGCGCAAGGCATCGAGGGCGACCGTGTCCTGGCCTTCGATCCCCACGTGCAGATCCGTCTCGCGAAGACCGAGCCCTGGCGACGTTTTCTCGCCACAGAGGGTGGCGGCTGGCGAGCCCGCTTCGACGAACAGATGGGGACACCCCATCGCATGTGGGGCGCTCCCATCGACCTCGGCCCCGCCGATTCCGCCCGTGCGGTGGAAGCGGGGCTCCTGGACTTCGTCGATCGCCACCACGAACTGCTCGGAACCGACTCCACCCAGCTACGCTTGCGCTCCGCGCGCCATGTCACCTACCTCGACACCTGGTACGTGGACTTCGATGTGTTGGTGGGCGGAATGCCCGTGGAGGGCGGCGGCATCACCGCGCGGCTCCGACATGGCGGCCTGGTGATGCTCGGTGCCGAAACCTACCCTCTGGCATCGCTGCAGGGGACGCGGCGGATGTCCCAGGATCTGGCTGTCGACCGCGCCATCGCGTTCGGCCCGGCCCCTCGAGCGCACCACACCGACGTACAGACCACCCTGGTCGCCGTCCCGGTCGTGCGTGAGGGGGAGGTGCTGCTCCGCCCGGCGTGGCGAACCTCCAGCCGCACCGTCACCCCGCTGGGAGACTGGGAAACCTATGTGGACGCCGATGACGGCACGCTCCTCGGCACCCGGAACCGGGTCCGCTACGCCACGGGAGAAATCTTCGCCGAACACGATCTGCGCACCGTCGACGGCCAGACCACGGTGTCCCCGCTGCCCTACGTCCAGGTCACCGACGGCTCCACCACCGTGTACGCCGACGCCCTGGGCGGGTTCGAACTCCCCGGCACCAGCGCCACCGCAACCCTCGAGGGCTCCAGGTTCCGAGTGTTCAACGACTCGGGCCCAGAAGCCTCGCTGACCTTCGACGGACCCGAGGGCCTCTTCGACGATGAGACCTCGACCCCCGCCGAGCGCGACACCTACGTGTTCCTCCACCAGGTCCACGAGTGGGGGTTGCGGGTGGCGCCCGGGGTCATGCCCAACCGCATGGACGCCTACGTCAACGTTGGCCAGACCTGCAACGCCTACTTCGACGGTGCAGTGAACTTCTTCGAGGCTGGCGATGGGTGCAACAACACCGGACGTATCGCGGACGTGGTGTACCACGAGTGGGGACACGGCCTTCACTATTACAGCCTGGAATCCGGCATATTCGACGGTTCCCTCTCCGAAGGCGCGGCCGACACGGTCGCGTTCCTCCAGACTGGTGACAACATCATCGCCCCCTACTTCATGACCAACGGCCAGGGCATCCGGAATGTCGCCCCGGACCGCGTCTACCCCGATGACTACGTCGCCAACGATGCCTACGTGCACTCGAACGGCCTGATCTTCGCAGGGGCGATGTGGGACCTGTGGGACGCGTTGGTGGACGAGCACGGCGAGGAGGACGGCACTGCCCGGGTGGAGCACATCCTCACCGGCCTCCTCAAGGGCGGCCCCACGGTCGTCGAGAGCTATGACGAGGCGATGTTCGCAGACGACGACGACGGGGACCTCGAGAACGGAACGCCCAACCTCTGTCTGCTCGCGGAAGCGTTCGGCCAACACGGGCTCGGCCCCCTGGGTTCGGGGACCACCTTCCTCGCCCACCACGAGCCCACCACCGATGCCGATCCCGGGAGTCCGTCCGAGCTCGAGGTCGACCTGGTGCCCGTCGCCGAGCAGTGCTTCCCCTTCGACCCCGAGGCGGCAATTGTCCACTATCGAGTGAAAGGGGGGGAATGGCAGACCGCCCCGCTCGACATCGAGGTGGACACCGCGGCCGGCGCGATCCCTCCCCTACGCCTCGGCGACTTCGTGGAGTACTACGTGCGGGTGGAGGACGGGGACGGCTCCTCGGTGACCGTGCCCGAGGGCGGTGTCATCAACCCGTTCAGCTTCTACGTGGGCGACGCGCTCTCCATCCACTGCGACGATTTCGAG
>JAFDJI010000325.1 GCA_019307545.1 Deltaproteobacteria bacterium
CTCGGCGACGGCGCGCCCTCCGCGGTGACGGCCGACGACGACAGCGCGAGCCTGATCGCCCGGATCGACCCACTGGCCTCGACCGACGCCACGGTGCGCACCGCCCTGGGACAGGTGCGGGCCAACCTCTCCGACGACGAAGCCTGGGGCGACCTCGGCGACGCCCTGGGCTCCGGTCATCGGGAGCTCGCCAATGGCTGCTACCGGCGCGCCATGCGCCTGGACAAGACGGACAAGGAGTGGCAACGCAAGATCCGCGAGATGGGCGGTAATGCCCAGCTCCTCGCACTCTTCGAGGAGCTCCTCCGGGCCTCGCCCACCAACGACGAGCTCTACGGCGACTACGGCGACGCCCTCGCCGAGGCCGGCAACCGCTCGGAGGCGTGTCGTGCCTACCAGGCCGCCGCGAGGTTCGACGCCGACGACACCGAGTGGGCCACCCGGGTCTCCGAATGCGAGGGCGGCACCTCATCCGCGCCAACAACCTCCGTAGGGTCCTCCCCCGGCATCGACGCCGCGCTCGCAGCCCTCCGCGATGCACCCGGCGACGCCACCCTCACCGGCGAGGTCGGCAACGCCTATGCCCGGGCGGGCGACGGACGCCAGGCCCTCGAGTACTACCGCCGCGCCCTCGATTTGAACCCCCTGGACGTGACCTGGGTGGACAAGATCGTCCTCTACGGTGGCACCAACCGCATCTCCGTCTTCGAGAGCCTGAATGTCGGCACCACCAGCAGCGACGAGTTCCAGGGGGACTTCGGAGACGCCTACCTGGACGCCGGACGCGCAGCGGACGCCCGCGCCAGGTACGAGCGAGCCCACGAGTTGGACCCCAACGACTCCGAGTGGATTGGGAAGCTCGCCGTGCTCCTTGGGGGCGACCCCCGTGCAGAGTCCATCGTCGTCGCACCCCTACGCCGCGGCGTCGCCCGCGACGCGTCGAACGACGAGATCCATGGCGACATGGGCGATGCGCTCATGAGCCTCGGCCGACGCGACGAGGCCTGCACCGCCTACCGGCAGGCCCTCGCGCTGGATGCCGACGACTCCGAGTGGCCCGGCAAGGTCGAGCGTTGCTCGAAGTCGCTCGGGGAGCTGCTCTCTGCCCTACAGGACAGCTCCGACAACGACGAGATCGCCGGCGCCATCGGTTTTGTCCACCTCGCGCGTGGAGACCGGTCGGCGGCGCTGGGGTCCTTCCGCCAAGCGCTGTCGCTGGATCCCATGGACTCCCGGTGGTGGAACTTCGTGCTGGCCTATGGGGGCCAAAGCCGGGTGGAGGTACTGGAAGACATCGCAGTGAGCAGCACGAGCGATGAGGTTTGGGGCGACCTCGGTGATGCCTATGCCCGCGATGGGCGGGTGCTCGACGCCCGACTCGCCTACCGGCGGGCCCACGACCTGGACAACGCGGATTCCGAGTGGACCGGCAAGCTGGAAGGACTGCCCGGTTCGGACGAGTAGCCCGGCGCCGCCTCGCCGGGCATGAACGCCCAGGAGGAGATCCCTTGTAGCGCGCCCTACTTTGCCTCCCACTCGCTACGGGCTGCACATCACCCAACGACGGCGTGGCGCTGGCGTTTCTGGCGAATGCCTGGCTTCAGCAAGATGACGGCGGGCCGGTCGACATCGCGTCGGATGGCCGCACCCTGTGGCTGGGGGAGCCCTACGAAGAACGCTGGGAACCCTTCGGCTGCCAGTACCCGGGGCAGGCCGAGTAATCTCGGCTATTCCTACACGAATAGATGATGCGGAACCCCGCTCCATGCTCCAGGGTCTGCCAGCTGTTCATGCTAGCGTCCGCCATGCAGCCAACCTGTCTGGCGACGTACTCGATCGACCGCTCCGCATCGGTTCTCTCCGAGCAGCGCAGCGTCGGCCCGCGTGCCAACGACTTCTTCGAGCGCTACCCGGCGGCGACCATCGACCCCGAGACCCAGGTGCCGGTGAAGGCGGTGGAGCGCTTCCGGATCGGGCAGACCCCCCTGCTGTGGTTCACCGTGGACAGGGCCGGGGTCGTGGTCGACGCGGCTGTCCTCTCCGACCTGGCGGTCGCCGAAGT
Organism: Deltaproteobacteria bacterium; assembly: GCA_019307545.1. Lineage (GTDB taxonomy): Bacteria > Myxococcota_A > UBA796 > UBA796 > JAFDJI01. Next base: position 2,063 of record JAFDJI010000325.1, read on the forward strand.
CGTCCACATGACTTCTGGTGCCATCGCCAAGATCGGGCAGGTCACCGAGCAGGGGCTGGGTCGCATCTCGGGGCGGGACCTCACCGGGTTCCTGCTGCACGCCCGGGTCATTGGGACGTATGTGCACATCGGCTCCGAGCTCTGCCTGCTCTCCGAGGAGACTGACGAGGACGGCAACTACGAGGCGCACCTCACCGGTGAGCACACCTACTTCACCAACGAGGAGAACGTGGACCCCCTGGACTTCGTCGTCCGGATCGGCGCGGAGGGGCTGATCTCCGTGCACATCCCCCAAGCCCGCGGTCAACCGCAGTGAGCGTCGCCGCCGGTCTGGACGTAGCGGAAGTCGCGCGAGTCACTACCCAGAGCGAGCGTCGTCGTGCTGTGGACCTCCCTCGCATGCTGGGGTACCGGCAGGAGAACAACTCGCGTTAGCCTTGCCGAATGCACCACCTGCCCTCGATCGTGATCCTGGTCACTGGCTTCCTCGCCGTGGGGTGCTCCCGGCCGTCCGATCCAGGGGGCCCGCTCTGCCCAGACTGCAATATCGTAATGATCTCCATCGACACCCTGCGCCCCGACCACATGGGCGTGTACGGCTACGATCGGCCCACCACGCCACACCTGGATGCCTATTTTCCGCAGAGTTCGGTGTTCACCCGCGCCACCTCCACCGCGCCATGCACCCGCCCTGCCGTCAAGCAGTTCCTGAATGGCCGGTTCGATCCGCTGTCAACTCCCCTACCCCTCGTCCTGAGCCTCGCTGGTTACCAGACTGCAGCCGTCGTCAGCCAGCACCAATTCGTCAAGGAGGTCGCCACCTACAGCCGCGGATTCGATCACTGGGATCTGCAGGCCGAGGAGGAGGTCGACCAGCACCGGATGACTCGCCGCCATGCTCGCCAGGTCAGCCGGCGGGCCATCACATGGCTCGACCGATCGCGCGACCCCGAGCAGCCCTTCTTCCTCTGGCTGCACTACTTCGACCCCCACGATCCCTACAATCCCCCACCCCGCTGGCGAAGGGCCTTCGATCCCGGTGAGGGTCCGCGCCTCGCCGATGGCGACCGACGTGTACATCAGCTCGCAGCCAGGCGCGAGCGCAGCATGTTGTGGTTCCTGATCGATGACATCTTCGACGAAGCGGACCGCAGGCGCCTACGCGGCCTGTACGATGCAGAGATCGCCTTCGTGGACCACCAGGTCGGCCGGGTCCTCGAGGCCGTGGGGGAGCAGGATCTGGTGGAGGACACCATCGTCGTGTTGATCGCCGACCACGGCGAAAGGCTCGGCGAAGAGGGGGCCTGGGACCACTGCTACACGGTCGAGGAGGTCGAGACCTGGATCCCCTTCCTGTTCCGCGTGCCCGGGCGAACCAGCGTCTTCTCCAAACAACTCCGTCAGCAGCGGGTCAGCTCCCTGGACGTGATGCCGACCTTGCTCGACCTGGTCGGCATTCCCGGCGGCCAACTCGCGTTGGATGGTCGCTCGCTCTTGGAGGAGGGTGAAGGTCGCTTCGCCATGTCCGTCTGGCGGGACACGGTGGCCGTGAGTAGCACCGACCACAAGCTGTACTGCTCACAGGTGGGCGACGATTGCTTGGTCGAGCGCTTCGTCCGCATCGGAGACGGCGTCGAGGAGCAGACGCTCCCCGCCACGGGTCCCACCTACCAAGCGCTGCTGTCGGAGCTCGAGGCACGGCGGGGACTGCACATCCGGGCCTCCGAGATCGCCGAGGAGTCCCTGAAGCAACTCCAGGCGCTCGGATACACCGAGTAGTCCGGTGCCGTGCCGCCCTCGGATCAGCGGGCAGCGAGAAAGGACCGTACCGCCTCGTTGAAGGCCTCGGGGGCGTCGTGCTGGACGCCGTGACCGGCCCCCGGGATCAGGACGAGTGTGGCGTTGGGCAGGCGCTCGGCGCCGTACTTGGCGACGCTCCGGGTCCGACCCCCGGTGAAGATCGGGTTGGGGATCATGTGGTCGTCACTCCCAAACACGATCAGCACCGGCACTTCGACCTCCTCCAGGCGGTCGACCGTGGGGTGGTCGACCATCCCGGCGATGCTGCGCGACACGGCGAGGCTCGTGCCGCGGAAGGGGTCGGTGTGGGTCATGCGCACCCGCTCCTCGATCCACCGCTCCACGCTCTCGGAGCGACGATTGAACACCAGGACCGTGAAGTTCGCGCGGACCTGCTCTTCGCGCGCGTCCAGGGTGCGCTTCTCGTGCCAGTAGTCCTTCATCCACCGGGCGTGCCCCGAGCGGAAGCGCTCGAAGCCGGCGGGGGCTACGAGCACCAGGGAGCGAAGGTGCTCGGGGTGGTCGAGGGCGAGGAACAGGCCGACCTGGCCGCCCATGGAGTGCCCCGCGAAGTGGACTCGTTCGACCCCCAAGGCGTCGAGAAAGCCGACGAGGACCTCGGCGAACCATGGGGGGGTGTAGGGAGCATCCGGGCGGTCCGAGGCGCCATAGCCGGGCAGATCCACCGCGATCACCCGGTAGTCCTCCGAGAGCGCGTCGACCTGGGCCTCCCAGAAGGACAGGTAGCTGGACAGCCCGTGCACGAGCAGCAGCACCGGTTTCTCGCCCCCGGTGTCGACGTAGGCCAGGCGGACCCCGTCCACCTCGACGTACTGGTAGGGCATGGGCGCCCAGATGTCTGCGGGCTCCAGCGGCGGGCGCAGGGAGTAGACCGGCACGCAGGCGGTCATCAGGGCGGCGAGGAGCAGGGTGCGCATCAGAAGGCGATCCAGTCGAGGGAGGCGTAGACAATCCACGGGGGGGCGGCGAGATCGGTCCCGAGCACGACCCCGCCCTGCAGCCCGAGGTCGAGGAACAGGAACGGCTCCCCGTGGACGCGAGCGTTGACCTCGGTACCCATCCCCAACCCATCGCCGTCCCGCGCGTGCCCCGCCCCGACCTCGACCGTCATCCGGTTCGGGACCGGGTCCCATCCGGCCGTTGCGGACAGCCCGAGCAGCCCGTCCCCCTGGTTCGACAGGTCGTGGGCCACCGACACGTAGCGGTTGATCGAGAACGGATCCGGGAACAGGAGCAGGCAGCCATGGATCGGGTTCAAGGCCCCGACGACCCCATAGCTGTTGCCGGTGGTGAGCCCGGTGTAGTCGCGCTGGTCGGTGACGTACAGGCGCCCCGGATGGGCGAGGACCAGGCCGGTGACACCGAGGGGCCCCCGGTCGAGCCGGTGGTTGTAGCCGGCGTCCAGCCCGATCCACAGCAGGTCGGCGTTGACCTCGGGGGCGGTCCCCGTGCCACCCGGGCGCAGGTCGAGATCGGGCCCGCCCTGAAGCTCCGAGAGCAGGCTGGTGTGCCCGACACCCAGGGTCCCGGCTCGGCCCAGGGACCGGTCCCGCAGGTACCAGAGGTGCAGGCCGAACCCGGTCGCCCAGGTGGGCTGCCAGCGGGCGTCAGCGACGTGGAGTGTGACGTCGTCGGCCAGGGCCATGCCCTCCTCGTGGAGGACGAAGGAGCCGAGCCGGTACAGCAGGCGATCGCCGAAACCGTCTCGCACGCGCCCATAGGCGGACAGCCCCGCGGCCTCCGAGCCGAAGAACCGCAGGCCGCCGCCCGTTCGGAACAGGTCGTCGGGGGTCGAGCGGGTAGGGTCGAAGGCGCCGTCGGGGAGGAACTGCAGCCCGGCGTGGACGCGGATCTCGTGGCCGGGCACATCGAGCGCCACCACGGTCAGGTGCAGCCGCTGGGTCTGGAGGTTGACCTGGTCGGCGCCGAAGCCGCCGCCGGTGTTCCCCCCCACGCCGTAGCTCGCGTCCCCCCAGGCGAAGTCGATCTCGAAGCCCAGCGCCATCGCGACGCGCCCGTCGAGGATCGGGGGCGCCCAGGTCGCATAGGCACCCAGGCGCTGCTCGACGTAGAAGGCCTTCAACTCCGGGTCGACCAGGGTGCCGTTCAGACCCCCGAGGAGGCCAACCACCTGGCCGTCCAGCAGGGGGTTGCTGGTGCCCATGTCCGCGAGCACAGCCTTGGAGCGGACGATTCCGATGAAGGTCAGCCCGTCATCAGGCGCCGGCGCCTCCGGCTCGGCCCAGCGCACGGCGCGCCGGGACTCGGGGGGAGCGCCCACGTCCTGGGCGAGGGCGAGGGCGGCCAGCAGGACGACCGGCAGCACCGGCGCTACCTGGTGAGCGGGACGTAGGTCTGGATGTTGTCGCCCACCGCCAAGCCCGCCGAGACCGTGCTGCCGAAGTCGCCCGCGGGGGTCGGCGGGGTGGCGCCGATGTCGGGAAGGACCTGGACGACCTCGTAGGTCAACACCGTGCCTGAGGTGGTGTCGACCTGCCAGATCCCCTCCGCACGCGCGTCGGACGGCGTGTCCTGGTCGAGCACGATGGTGTGGGGCGTGGTGGAGGTGTCGGTCTCGAACTGGCCGGTGAAGGTGAACAACTGCCCGCTACTGTTCTCGGCCTCGACCTCGTAGTTCTTGTCGTCGTGGAAGGTGGCGTCGATGCGGACGTAGTCGAATAACGCGGTCTGGAACAGCGGGCTGATGTCGTCGCCATCGCTGCGCCAGGCGTCGACGATAGCGCTCGTCTCCGAGCCGGTATCGATCTCGTCGGTGTCGGTGGTGTCGGTGTCACCGGTTTCGTCGACGTCATCCGCCGGGCACCCGAGCAGGGTCACGGACAGGGACAGGGTGAACAGGAGCGCCATTGCGCGCATGGGGCCTCCATCGTGGAAGGCGGCGGGGGTTGACGCCGCCGTAGCACATAGCGTATTACCTGAAACATGAATCAGGTGTCAAGTTGAGTACCCTCCCCTCCACTGCCCGCGGCCGCCGCACCCGCCGTGCCCTGCTAGACGCGGCCGAGGCGGAGTTTGGCGAGTCGGGGTTCGATCGGGCCTCCATCGTCGGGATCACCCGGCGCGCCGAGGTCTCCCAGGGCACCTTCTACACGTACTTCCCGAGCAAGGACGCCATCTTCGCGGAGCTGGTGCGAGCGCTCTCCCAGCGCCTGCGCGAGCACCTCGCCGCCGCCATCTCGGGGATCGACGATCGGCTGAGTGCAGAGCGGGCCGGCTTCCGGGCTTTCTTCGAGTTCATCGGAGAGCACCGGGACATGTACCGGATCGTGCGCAACGCCGAGTTCGTCGATGAGGCCCTGTACCGCTGGTACTACGACACCTTCGCCAAGGGCTATGTCGAGGGGCTCACCGCCGCGCGCAAGGACGGTCAGATCGACACGTCGCATCCCGAGACCGTGGCGTGGTGCCTCATGGGCATTGCCGACTTCCTCGGCATGCGCTGGGTGCTTTGGGGCGACGGCCCGGTACCCGACGAGGTCCTCGACGCGGCCCTTGCCTTCGTCCGCACGGGCCTCGCCCCCCACCCCGGAGCCTCATGATGAGCCGCATCGCGCACATCGTATCCACGGGCCGCTACGTCCCCGAGCGGGTGGTCTCCAACGCCGAGATGGAGGCGCGCTTCTGCGGAG
>JAFDJI010000326.1 GCA_019307545.1 Deltaproteobacteria bacterium
CCCACATGGTGCTCGACTGGGCCCTGGAGCAGATGGACCGCAAGCAAGAGGCCGCCCTTGAGGAGACCCTCGGGGTGATGGGCACCGACGCCGTCGCCGTCTTCGACGCCGCGCTCCAGGTTGGCGAGCCCGAGGGCCTGGTGGAGCGGGCCTTCACCGACCTCGGCACCAGCCCGGACGATTTCTTCCCCTCCGCTCTCGCAAAGCTCACTTCAGATCCCCAGCCCTTCGCGGAATGGGTCCTCAAGGAGCGGATTCGGAAGAAGATCCGGGACGAGGCCCTGCACGTCTACGGCCTCTACCTCCTGCTCGTGTACCTGTCCGGCCTCATCGGCGGCTACTTCGCGGACAAGATCCTCGGCTCCCGCAAGGCGATCATCGCCGGCGGGATCGTGATGGGCCTCGGCCTGTTCGTCATGGGCATCCCGGGCCCAACCTCCCTGTTCTACGGCCTCGGCCTCATCGTCGCTGGCAACGGCTTCTTCAAGCCCAACATCTCCACCATTGTCAGCGGGCTCTACGAGGAGAATGACAAACGCCGCGATTCGGCCTTCACCGTCTTCTACATGGGCATCAACCTCGGCGCCTTCCTCGCCATCTTCGGCGCCGGCCTCGCCGAGGCCCTCGCCAAGACCCATTCCTGGGGCTGGAACACCGGCTTCGTGATCGCCGGAGTGGGCATGGTCTTCAGCCTCGCCCTGTTCCAGTGGGGCCAGAAGTACCTTGGCACGGCGGGCTTCCCACCCGGCCGCGAGGTCACCCCCGAGACCCGGCTCAATATCGGCGACTACCGCGACATCCTCATCTGGTCCGCCGGCATCACCGCGGTGGTGGTGGCCTTCATCTCCGCCTGGGGCATCGTCGGTCCGATCTGGAGTGGCCTGCCCCTATGGGCCAAGGTCGTGGGTGGCTTGGTGCTCATAGCAGCGGCCCTCACCCGCAACCGCTTCGCCACGAAGGACGCCGCCCACCAGCCGCTCTCCGTCGAGGAATGGCAGCGCGTGGCGGTGATCATCATCCTGTCCGTCTTCGTGATCTTCTTCTGGGCGGGCTTCGAGCAGGCGGGCGGCACCATGAACCTGTTCGCCTACGACCAGACCAACCGCCACATCGGCGGTTGGGAGATGCCCGCCACCTGGTTCCAGGGCTTCAACCCCGTCTTCATCGTGCTCCTCGCCCCGCTGTTCTCGATACTCTGGGGCTGGAACGACAAGCAGAAGTGGGGGTTGTCGACCCCGGCCAAGATGGGCGTGGGGATGATCGTGCTCGGCGTGGGCTTCATCGTGATGTACTACGGCCAGATCGCTGCCGACACCCACGGCGAGGCCGCCATGACCTGGCTGATCGCGGTCTACCTGATCCACACCATGGGCGAGCTCTGCCTCTCCCCCATCGGGCTGTCCATGGTCACCAAGCTCTCGCCGGTGCGCATCGTGTCGCTGATGATGGGCGTGTGGTTCGCCTGCACCGCGGTGGCCGACTACCTGTCGGGCCGGCTCGAGTACATCTGCCACACCTACGACCTCGGCCTGTGGAGCACGCTCATCGCCACCTCCTTCGGCGCCGGCGTGGTCCTGCTCGCGGTCACCCCACTTCTCACGAGGTGGATGCACGGGCGCGCGTAGCGGGGATAGGGCGTTCAAGAGGCTTCTCCGAGGTAGGGGAGAAGGAGGCTTGGGGTGCGGCGTGGCCTCCGGTTGCAGGCGGCGCGTCCGTGTCGGACGCGTTGTGTGCACTGTGTGAGCCGGGATTCGGAATGGGCGGTGTAGGGTATGGGTATCTCGTCGACTCTGGAGGACCCGATGGGTGGAAAGAGCCAGTCAACGCCCTCCCAGGCAGCACCCCAGCCGGCTGGGCCCGCCACCCCCTCGCCAACGAGCGACCGCTCCCACCTCGCTCCGATCGACGAGCTGGTGGGGGGTGAGGTGGATGGCAACTCCGCGGCAGCCGAGGCCTTGCGACGCGAGGACTCCCCCATGAGCCGGCGCCAGGCCGATCTGGAGCTGGCGAACCGGTACGGGCCCGTGCGCCGCCGCGAGCTCGAGCTCGACGTCGCCAATGCGTGGGGGCCCAGCGACGAGCGTGAGGTCGACGTGCTGCGTGCCCAGGCCACCGCAGAGGGCGTCGATCCCGACGTGGCCCTGCTCTTGGAGACCCGGGCAGACCTGATGGAGGAGGCCGGGCAGGACCGCCTGGCGCGAGCCGAAGCGGCCCTGGCGGCCTTCGAGGAGGAGAGCGCGGCCCACGGGCTCCATTGATTCAGCAGGTGAAGGTCCCTCCGGACAGCATCGCGTCGAGGTTGGACACCATGCGCTTCAGCGCGTTGCCCGGCTCTGTCAGATCTGACGGCTGAGCAGGATGGCCAGGTAATCTCCCGGCGCTCGACGTCAGGAGACTCCGAATGTCACGCCACTGCCCCCACTGCTCATCCGACTCGACCGAGTGGGGGGCGGGGTCTTGGTGAAGAACAGGTCGTAGCTCAAGGGGCCTCCACGGAGAGCACCTCCTTACCGACGCGGGCCCGATTGGCCGAGGGGACAGGGAAGATTGGAGGGCTCCTTCGAGTAGAGGAGAACGACAGTGCGGTGCACAACGGGGCATCCGGTTGCAGGAGGTTCAGCCACCACGACTGCCCCGCCATGCCCCAGACCCGCTTCGAGTTCGAGGTGCTGGACGTGCTCAAGGGCGGTACCGACGCGCCTGTGGGAAGGTCCTGGGCGATTGGGGCCAACGACGGCCTGATGCGCGGTATGGCCCACGCGATGTGCAAGGGCGATCCGGTCCCCAGCCCACAAGTGGATGGGTATGAGACCACCGCGACGTGGAAGGCCGGCGAGCACATGCTCCTCTTTCTGCAGCGGCAACCCGATGGGATGCTGCGGATGCAGGTCCAGGATGCGTTCGAGGTCACGGCGCGGAGAGAGGAGGTGGCGCGCGTGATCGCCGCCGCTTCGGGGGGAGCGTTACGCCGCGGCCGGGCTCGCGCGCGCCGGCCTGGCCTCACCGGGCTCCTTCCGTCGTCGTTCGGCCTCGCTCCGCTCGGCGCTCTCCGTCCTCGGTGTCGGCGGCGCGCGTGAGTGGGGTCTACTGGGTGCGGTACGATCGACGGTAGGACCGCCGGGAAACGCGAAGCACGGCGCGACGGGCGCGTCCAGGGGGCATATTGTCTGCAACGCGCGGCTGGAGATCCTCATGAAGCAGCGAACGGTTCCCTCGGGTCCCACACCGGCGTCGTCCGCGTCCACGCAGGCCGCTTCCCCGAGCAGCGACCAGGGCACGATCGGCAACTCCGCAGAACAGGATGGACTGGGCATCGGCTCGGACCCCGGGATGGACACCCCCATGCTCGACTCGGCCCAGAGCGGCTTGGGATTCGGCGAGGAGTCCTTCTCGGAGGTCTCAGCTGGTGGTCCCAAGAACAATGTCTGGGCGGGTAAGGCCACACCACAGGATGTATGGTCCACCCTGCTGTACATGCCGCGCTACCGCAAGATCATCAAGTCTGCGTCGAGTGGGTTGTACATGTCGCTCAAGCACTTCGTCTCGCCGAGTCTGTCGGACGACAAGTTCCTGTACGATTCCCAGGTGATGACCAACTGGGGTGCCCGCAAGGAGGCCGACCTGAAGTGGAGCAGCTTCACAGACAGGGCGACCGACATCACCAACGTGCACATCCAGAACCGGTATGCGTTGGATGACCTGTGCACGGAGATGGTCAGTCTCGACAAGGGCATCAACAAGGGGTTCGACAAGCTCACGAACGCCAAGCGGGCGCATAGCCCTGGCGCCCAACACGCATTGGACTACCTGGCGCGACAGAACACCATCTCCATCGCGTACCACTACGGCATGTCGAAGGGCTAGGGCGTAAGGTCACAACCCGGCGCCGCGGACGACCGCGTGGACGCGCATGATGCGGGCACACTTCGGGCAGCGGAGCGGGTCTGCGCCCCCTCGCGCTACCATTCGAGCCGCAACATTCCGGAGGACATCCAGGCCGCGCGGGGCACCTGCAGGTGGTCGCCCGCCTGGGCCCTCGCCGCGTCGAGCCTCGCCTGGACCTCCGCGGGGTCGTCCCCCTGGTCCCGCAGCAGCCGGCCTGCCTCTGCGAGCCGTGCCTTCAGCTCCTCTGCGGTCACCTGCGTGGTGATGGAGGCGTACTCCCGTGCCCAGGCGAAGCCGGTGCGCGTGCCCAAACGCCCAGGCAGAGATGTTGCACCCCTTCGCCTTCGGCTCACGGGTGCAGCATGGCGGCACGACGTTTGTCGCAAGTGGCGACCATCGGAACCAGCATCGCGACGAGCCGTCGGGCCAATGCCCGACAGGCTCCTAGCTGCCGCCGCACCCCTGGTAGTCTGTTCGCGAGATGATCGGACTCAAGCTGCTAGAGAGCGGAGAGGAACTCTCCATCGATGGTGCGTGCACCATCGGCCGTCACCCTGACTGCGAGCTGCAAGTGGACGACCCCACCATCAGCAGCCGCCACGCGGTGATCGAGCGCCGCGACGGAGCCTGGGCGGTGCGCGACCTGGGGTCGAGCAACGGCACCAGCGTCAACGGCCGGCGCATCAAGGCGTGGCGGCGGCTCGGTGTAGGCGACGTGATCCGGTTCGCCGGCATCGCGGTCGAGGTGCATGGGGTCGACGATAGGGTCGGCAGCGGCCTGCCCACCACCCGCCAGCGGCGCTCTGGGCCGGCCGCCGAGCCGGTCCCATACGAGGTGGTCCTCACCTGGACCGGTCCCGCCGAGGGCATCATCGAGGTCGGCTACCAGGGCGAGCGGTGGCGCACCGAGTCGGGCATGCCCTTCGTGCTGCTCGACCTGCTCGCCCGGGCAGGGGGCGACTGGGTCGCGGACGGTGAGCTCAAGTCGAAGCTCTGGGGGCGTCGCGGCGCGACCATGAGCCGGTCCGCCCTGCACACCCTCATCTACAACACCCGCCATATCTTCTACGGGTTTGGACTCGACGGCCTGTGCATCGAGAAGGAGCGGGGACAGGTGCGGCTCGCGGTAGCCTCGGTCGAGCGGGTGGCGTGGTGACTGCCCCACGTACGGTCTGATCTACTCGAGCGCGCAGAGGTGGTCCGCCGGGGGCAAACGGTGGACCGGAGCGCCCCGCTCCCAGGCCAGCTCGACGTCGCTCCATACCTGGCGGAGCACGGCGCAGCGGTCCTGGTAGAGC
>JAFDJI010000327.1 GCA_019307545.1 Deltaproteobacteria bacterium
GGTGGGCAGGTCATCTCCTCGATGCCCTTGACGCAGGAACGGGCCGCGCGCGGATTGTACTCGCACCCCTGGGCTTCGGTGACCGCCTCGGTCCCCTTGTCCTCGATACAGTCGGCGAGGGACCCCCACCCCAGGAAGGTGAGCACTGCCGGATCCAGGCAGTCCATCAGGAACGTACAGTCTGCTTCCGCATACTCATCGAAGAACCGGGCCTCGGACCACCGGCACCCGGTGAGTGCCAGCACGCAGATTCCTAGGAGCACGGACCGCATCTGACCTCCTCGCGCGGGGCCTCATAACTTGCGGAGCCCCTGTTGCGAACGCGAGGGAGTCCCACCATGTTCCACGAGGGATGTAGGTTGGGGCTTCCTGCGCCTGGTTCCACGAAGTAGGAAGGCCCTGCTCGTGACAACGAGCAGGGCCTTCGTCCAAATCGAATAAGCTGACCGAGCAGGCTAGCTTGCGGTGTCTTCGCACTCGGAGTCGTCGTACACGTTGTCACACGCTGAGGGCATCTCGATGTCGTCGCAGGTGAGTTCCTCGAGGGCGTCCACGCACTCCTTGGCGTCTTTGGCGCTGTAGTCGTAGCAGTCGTCGACCGTGACGGTCTCGGAATCTGCGATGCAGGCGTCCACATCGGTGTAGAGATCGAAGCAGTCCACCAACCACACACACACGGCGTCGAGCGCCTTGTCGTTGTATGTATCCTCGGACATGCCGCACCCGACCAGCATGGCTAGGGCAGCCACTGTCATGATTTTCTTCATTTTGCGTCTCCTGGTATCCTTTGCTCCGACACTAAGGTCGTGAGCGGCCATACGGCCTGATTCCACGCTTACCAGATTCATCACCGGGTGTCTACAGCCAGCGGGCGCACGACCCCCGCACATTCAGCCTGGATCCAACGCCTCTACGCCGCCAATCCGTCGTCCCGAAATTTTCCTCCTGCCCGGGGAAGTATGATGCGTCCGCCTCCCCGCCCCCAGGATCCCGCCATGTTCGCCCTGTTGATGCTGGCCCTTCTCCCAGGCCGAGGCGTGGCCCTCGCCAGCGACGTGGATGAAGTGGAGGAAGCGCCGCTCTACCCCACCTTCGCCCACGACAGCGTGGGGTTTGGCGCGTACCGCACTGCGGTGCAGGACGGCCCAGGCGTGGTGCCCGAAGACCTCGAGGGACAGTCCACCGGGTTCGAGATCCACTACCGGGAGGTCCAGGAGGGCTGGCGTCCCATCGACCACGTGGGCCACCACTACCGCGTGCAGCTCCGACGCGGCGCCGACGGACGTACGGAGGTGGACAGGCTGACGCTGATGTCCCGCTTCGGAGGGGTCCACATTCGGCCGGAGACCGGGGACATGCTTCAGTTGTCCCTGGTTGGCGGTGACTGGGACCAGATGCTGTGGTCGAAGACCTCCGGCTGGACCCAGGTGCGGTTGTTCGCGCCACTCCGGCTCACCCTCCTCGGGTTCTCCGACACCGATGCCGACAACGACAGGAAGCTGAAGTACTTCGCCGCCGCAGGTGCCGGGTTCGGGGTGGACTGGGTGGTGCGCGTCTTCCAGCGGACCGGGTTCCAGGTTCGCGCCGAGGGAGCCGGCGAGTCCATGTTCCGCCACCGCGCCGACCAACCCGAGCAGGTGCGGCTCGCGGCAGGAGGGCGCGGGGAGTTCGGGATCGCCATCTTCGATCCCGACATGGTCTGGGTCTTCGGGGCCTGGGCGGAGCACCGTACCCAGTGGGAGACCGAGGATGCCCCATCCGGTGTGGACCGGCAGGTGCTGTGCGCCGGGATTCGTCTTGCGGGGCGCCTGGTCCGGCAGCCGAAGCGCAGCCACGATGAACCCCTCGAGGAGGACGCCTGGCTCGACGAGCCACCCCCGAGCCGCACACATCGGCGCAACAACGGCCGCAACGACGAAGCGAGGAAGGACATCGTGCGTACCCCGACCCCGCCCGATGGAGCGCCGCTTCCAGCACCGGACGACGAGACCCACGAGGCCGTGAACGAGGAGAACACGCTGGACATCGAGGAAATACGCGGGGCGCCAGACGAAGACGCCGCGCCCTGACGGGTCGCACCCCTGCCTAGTCTTCCTCCTCGCCGAGGTGGGAGGCCACCCGGGTGGACTCCTGGATGGTGCGGGCGAGGGTGGAGCGGATGCGCCCGTCCTCCATGGTGAGCAGGCCGGCGATCGTGCATCCGGCCGGGGTGGTGACGTTGTCCTTCAGCGCCGCGGGGTGGGCACCGGACTCCAGCACCAGCTTAGCCGCGCCCAGTACGGACTGGGCGGCGAGCTCGGTGGCCACCGCCCGTGGCAGACCCATCATCACCCCGCCATCGGCGAGGGATTCCACGATGACGCACGCAAAGGCCGGACCGCTCCCGGACAGGCCGGTCACCGCATCCAGGTGTTTCTCCTCCAGGGTCACGCAGCGACCCACCGACCGGAACACGGCGGTGGCGGCCGCCAGGTGATCCGGTGTCGCTTTGGGGCCGGGTGAGACCACCGTCATCCCCTCCCGAATGACGCAGGGCGTGTTCGGCATGGCTCGGATGAGAGCCGTCTCGGGGAGCGATTTGGCGAGCTGGGAGAGGCGCAGACCGGCGGCAACGCTGATGAGCAACTTCCCGGCGAGCGCCTCGCAGAGTGCCGGATCGGCGAGGACCTGGTGCGCCGTCTGTGGCTTCACCGACAGGATGGCGATGTCAGCCGCACGCGCCCCCTCCGCGTTGTTGGTCGTCGCCCGAACGCCGTAGCGCTCCCGCAGCTCACCCGCGCGCTCCTCTCTGCGCGCGGTGACCAGGAGCTGATCCGGCGCAATCTGGCCGGTGGCGAGGAGACCGGCCAGCACCGCCTCTCCGATGGTGCCACAGCCGATGATCGCGATGCACTGGTCCGCGAGCCTGTCCATGGGTTCGGCCCTCTTGGTGAGAGACTAATCCTCCGCACCTAACCCGGATGCGTCACCAAGGTGGCTCGACTCCCCTCACACGTCGTGGTTGTCCTCATAGTGGCGGTGCTCGCCATCAGCTCGTCGGCGGTCATCGTGCGGGCCATTGAAGGTGTGCATCCCCTGGCCATCGCCTTCTGGCGCACCCTCGCGGTGGCGGTCCTCCTGGCGCCGGCCGCGCGCCGAATCTCGGTCCGTGATGCCGCTCTGATCGGCCTGTCCGGCGCCTGTCTCGCAGCCCACTTCACCGCCTGGTTCGCTTCGCTGCAACACATCACGGTCATGCGCTCCACGGTGCTGGTGAGCCTGGGTCCGGTGTGGACCGGGCTGCTGGAGTGGGGCGTTCTCGGACATCGGCCGCGGGCTCGCTTCTGGGGCGGGCTCGCGTTGGCTGTCCCCGGGGTGGCCCTGCTCACTGGCGCGCTTCCCACCATGGACGCCCTACAGGGGGATGTGCTGGCACTCCTCGGTGGCGTCCTGGTGGCGGGGTACTTCGTGATTGGCCATTCGGTGCGGCGGCGGGTCGGTATCGGCACCTACGCCTGTCTGGTGTGCGCGGCCGCAGCGGCAATCCTCCTCCCAGTGATCGCCGCCACCGGGACCCCGGCGACCGGGTATCCCTCGCACACCTGGGTCCTGCTGGCCGCCCTGGCCATCGGTCCACAGCTCCTCGGGCACAACGGGCTCAACTACGCCCTGCGCTACCTGCGGGCCGGGACGGTGTCATCGCTCACCATCCTGGAGCCTGTGGGCGCCACCGTACTCGCGGCGCTGCTCCTGGCCGAGTACCCCACCCCCGTCGCGGCCCTGGGCGCCGCAATCACGGTCCTGGGCGTCGGAATCGCTTACTGGACACGCCAGGGCAAGCCTGGATGACCGACCCGTGCAAGTGCTTCATCTCCCCCTGCCTCGGTCCGGTCGTGGTCAGTTCACTGGGAACGGGCGCTCCTGGGGGGCTCGTACCGTGAGATCCTCTGGCAGGCATTCGCGTTCGGCGTGCAGTGCTGGTTTGGCAGGGAGCGGCCCCGTCACCCGCCACAGGCCCCACGCACCGCGTTCCTGTTCGAGGACCAGTGCGTCGGAATACGCCGAGAAGAACTCGTCGCAGAATTCCCCTCTGTCGTTCGGCAGGACCCGGCGATAGATCGACATGAGCATGCTCTTCTCCGACGGCGCGTCGTCCTCCCTCGAGACCTGGCAATCCCGCGACAGAATGTAGTCGAAAGCCTCACCCTCGCCGCGATAGAAGGGGCACCACGGCTTTTTCTCCTCGCCCGCCCGCTGTCGGGGATGATGCAGCGGGTCGACGTACTGCACGGGATTGCCGGACCACTCGGCGAACGAAAACCCGCTTTCTCCTTTGTTCCGTACCGCGTGATGCGCAGCGAGGTGGGTGAAGGGCTGGATCCGCTCCATCCCGGGATAGCTGTAGTCGGACGTCATGAACACCAGGCGCTTGTCTCCCCCGACCTCATCGATCAACGCGAGGGGGGCCTCGGACGCCACCTGGAATTCCGCGAACGCCGAGCTCACCGTGTAGGCCATCAGGCCCGCAGGTACGCACAGCACCGCGAATCGGAGCCGGGCCAACGCAGGGGGTAGAGTGTGCCCGACCAGCGCCAGTGCAATCAAGGGGAGCCACACCACAGTCCGAGACGAGATGCAGAACTGCCCGCGGATTTGCAGCGGCAGCAAGAACACCAGCAACAGGATCCAGCCGCAAAGGGCCAGGCCAGCCGCCAGCACGAATCGGCGTTCAGGCGACCCGGGCTCCGAGCGGGCACGGGCGAGCCGGTGGATCAAGCACAATCCGACGGTGACGCTCAGGATGAGCAGCGCCCACCAGTCGAGGTCACCGTGGTAGCGGTCCGTGAGACTCAAGCGGAAATACGTCAGGACATCGTAGGTGTCCACCCACCCCGATCCGCCCAGGTCGCCGAACAGGTTGCCGAACCCCACCAGTCCATCGCGGTGTTCATCTCTCGCGAAGTTCGCTGCCGCCCAGGGCAGGAACAGGACCACGGATGGCAGCGCGGCCGCCGCGCCCGCACCGACCTCCCGCCGCCGGCGCAGCAGCGCAAGCGCGAGCGCTGCGGCGATGCCGAGCCCCCCCATCACGGTCAACCACGCCTGGGCGTGGGTGGAGTACAGTAGTACCAGCAACGCGCCGAGGACGACCACACGTCCGCGCGTCAGCCCATGCCGCAGCAGACGTAGTCCAGCAGCGAGC
>JAFDJI010000328.1 GCA_019307545.1 Deltaproteobacteria bacterium
CGGAGATGGGCCCCCACAGGCCCCTCCCGGACACGGGGATCGCGTAGGCGGCGGTGGTCTCGCCGTCCTTGCGGAGGTAGACCGCGTGGATCGTCGGCTCCCGCCCCTCGGCCTTGGCGGCCTTGGCCTCCGCCACGACCTCGGGCATGGTCCGGTCGGCCAGGACCTTGCCCTCATCGTCGATGACGATGGACTGGACGCGCTCCGCGTACATCTCGTCGACGGCCTCGCCCTTGAGGACGATGGCATCGTCCTCGGGGAGGCCGACGGCTGCGAGGATCTTCGACTCCACCTCTCGCTTCTCGTTCAACTTCTGGTACGGGCGCAAGCCGATCGAGGCCGAAGCCACGGCGAGGCTGCACACCACGCACACTGCAACCGCGAAGCCCAGGGTGTATCCGGTGCTGAACTTGGCCATGACGCCCCCCTAAGCCGCTGCCTGGCGGCGAGCGCGGCGACGTGTGGTCTGCCGAACCACGTAGTAGTCGATGAGTGGAGCGAAGACGTTCATGAACAGGATCACGAGCATCATCCCTTCCGGGTAAGCCGGGTTGACCACCCGGACGACCACGACGAGTGCCCCGATGGCGATGCCGTAGATCCACTTCCCGATGTTGGTGGACGCCGCGCTCACCGGGTCGGTCGCCATGAACACGGCGCCGAAGGCGAAGCCGCCCATCACCATGTGGTAGTGGGGCGGGAGCGACATGAACGCGAGAGAGTCCGGACCCGCCGCGGCATTGAACAGCAGCGAGGTCCCAACCAGGCCGATGAGGCAGGCGAGCATGATGCGCCAGGAGGCGATGCCGGTGACCACCAGGAACAGGGCCCCCAAGAGCACGGCGGCCGCGCTCACCTCACCCATCGAACCGGGGATGTTGCCGAGGAACAGGTCCATGAAGGACCAGTCCGCGGCGGTCAGCACCGCGACCGCGTCAGCCCCGCGCTCGGCGCCAGAGACCTCCAGCAGCGGGGTGGCCCCGGTGTAGGCGTCGATTTGGAGCTCGGCCCCGCGGGAGACCAGCGGGTTGGAGGTGGTGGCCACGTCCCACACACCCTTGCCGCTCACCTGCTTCGCGCCGGAGATGGCTGCCGGGTAGGAGAAGAACACGAAGGCCCGAGCGGTGAGCGCGGGGTTGAGGATGTTCATCCCCACGCCGCCGAACACCTCCTTGCCGATCACCACGCCAAAGGAGATGCCCATCGCCACCATCCACAAGGGGGTGGAGGGGGCGAGGGTGAGGGGGAACAGGATGGCGGTGACCAGGAAGCCCTCGTTGATCTCGTGCTTGCGGATCACCGCGAAGAGGACCTCCCAGAAGCCGCCCACCGTGTAGGACACGATGATGATCGGCAGCATGTGCCAGGCGCCGCGCATGATGCAGGTGAGCAACCCCGCGTCCGCCATCCCCTCGGCGAGGTAGGCCTGGTGTCCGATGTTCCACATCCCCACCAGCAGGCACGGGACCAGCGCGAACCACACGAAGATCATCAGGCGCTTCATGTCCATGTGATCGCGCACATGAGCGCCTTGCGTGGTCCGGTCGTCGACCCCCAGGAAGAAGGTCTCGCCCATTTCGTAGACCGGGTAGAGGCTGCGGAAGCGCCCCCCCTTGTCGAACAGGGGCTTGACCCGCTCGAATTGGGATTCGATGAGCCGCCTCATCACATCTCCTTCACGTACCGCTCCAGACCTTTCTGGAGCCACACGTCGAACTCGATCTTGGCGGGACATACGTAGGTGAGCAGCGCGGCCTCCTCCATGGTGATGTCGAGGAGCCCGAGCACGAGGCTCTCTTCGAAGTCCCCCGCGATGATGGACTTGAACAGGAAGGCCACGTCGATGTCCGGCGTTGCCACGACCTTCTGGTACGCGGGGACGGGGATCAGGGTGCGTTGGCCGCCGTTGATCCCGGTGCGGAAGTCGACCGGCGTAGATGACTTGAAGAAGCCGCGCAGGAAGGCCCGGTGGGCCGACCAACGGCTGAACTGGGGCAGCACCCACGCGAGGAGCTCGCGCTCGACCTCGTCCGAGAGGACGGTGATCGCGCTGCTGTGGAACCCCGCCCACCGATCGGCGGCGGTGACGCTACCGGTAAGCGCGGAGCCGCTGATCCACCGCAGGTCGCCCTCGGCGACCTCGCCCACGATGGAGGCCACGGGAGCCCCGAGCACAGTCTTCACAAAGCGGGGGTTCTTCACTGCAGGCCCGACCGCCGCGTACACCCGCTCGGTCGGGAACCTACCCTCGAGGAACAGCCGCCCGATCAGCGCGACTTCCCAGGCCCGGGTCCACCAGACCTGGTTCGAGCCGACGGGCTGGTCGACGTGGTTGACCTGAACGCCCGGATCGCCTGCGGGGTGGGGCCCCTTGAAGGAGTGGACCTCCACACCCTGCACGTTGGAGAGCGCCGGATGCGAGGAGCCCTCCTGCACGGCCAGGTAGACGCGACCTTCGGTCAGGGACCGCAGCACGTTGATCCCGGCTTGCAGGAACTCCCCGTCGCCAGCACCGAGGAGGACCTCGGGGCCCGGCTGGAGCGGCCCGGTCTCCATCGCACCGACCAGGATCGACTGGGGGCGAACGCCCGGGTCCGCCACCCGATCCATCGGGCGGGTGCGAAGACTCGTCCAGAGCCCGCCAGCCTGGAGACACGCCACCGCATCCTCGCGGGAGATCCCCGCGAGGTCCGATGGGGCCCAGGTCCGAAGGGATTCGGCCTCGTCACCGGTGCGCTCGACCACAATATCGGTGATCACGCGTCGGCGACCCCGGCGGATCTCCTTCACCCTCCCGGCAACGGGAGAGAGGAACTTCATCGCCGGATGGATCTTGCTTTCGAAGAGGGGGCTCCCGACCTTGACCTCATCGCCCTCTCGGGCCACGAGGCGGGGCGTTACGCCCTTGAACTCGGTCGGGGTGTACCCCACAGTTGCCGGCGGATCGATCTGGACTGGCTCACCAGTAGCCCTCCCCTTCATCGGGATGTCCAGACCCCGCTTGATAACGTGCAGAGGCATGCCGTACTACTCGTGGAGTGGGGGCGCCCCCTTACGCCATCCGGACTGCGTCGTCCACCCCCGCGAGGACAGGAAGCGCCAGGCATCAGTAATCCCACAGGTACATGCCTGGAAAAGGCCTGGTTCGCCTTCGGAATGAGAGGCGAAGTCGCTCGCGGCCTGGTAACGTCGATGCGCTTGAACGGAGACGAGCCAATCATGTCGAAGGTGGACGAGGTCTACGACGCCCTCGCCAAGGGCGGTGGCGACGTGCCAGCCGATCCGAAGTTGGTCGACGCCCTGGTGGATCGGGTGTTCGACGCGCGACGTAGCGAGGATGTCGCCGAGCGCATGGCCGCACTTCGGGTCACGGACGCCCTGGGAAGCCGTGCTGGTCTCGATGTGATCGAAACCTTCATGCAGGATCCGGCAGCGGAGATCCGGCGATTCGCCTTCAATCTCGGGATCGCCGCGCGCCAGGACGGTCTGCGCATCATCCGCGAGGCCGCCGCTGACCCCGATCCCCTGATCGCGCTGGAAGCCCTGCGCCTGCTGACCATCGCGGCGGACCGATCGGCAACCACCCGCGCACGCACCTTGGTCGACTCCGACAACCCCGCGATTAGCGCCTCCGCGATCCGTTTGCTGGGGCACATCGCGGGTCCCTCGGTACGGCGCGAGCTGGAGTTGATGTCGAGCGACCCGAGCGAGGCGGTCCGCAACGCGGTGCACGAGGCCCTGCTCCGCATCAGCGGCGACCTTCCGCGCAACGAGCCGGGGACCTGGTGGGACGAACCTCCCCTCGCGCCCCCACCCGATCCGGTGCTGGACGCGGACACGCCTTTCCCGGAAGAATCCCTCGTCCCCCCGGGAAGCCTCTCTTCTGAGGACACCCTGGACCCGGACAGCTTCGGCGCGGCGAAGAGCCCCACCGACAGCACCTGGGGGCCGGAGGTCGACCGGGAGGAACCACTATGGGAACCCATGCTCCCCGAGGGCGTTGCCCTCCCCCCCCGGATCGAGCCAGGGCCGCCCTGGATGCCCGGCGAGGTCACGCCGCTGCCGGAGACGCTTCCCTCCGACGCCTATGGGCTGCTCCGCCTGCTCGGAATGGTGGATCCCTCCGACCACGAGGACGTGATCGAGGCCCTCCGCTATGCCGATGGCAGTGCATTGCTCGAGAACGTCCACGCCCACCGTGTCGGGCGAGACCCAGCCCGGGGGCGCGGCATTGCCTTCGCCGCCATGGCCCTCCACAAGACCGCCTGGCTCGGCAAGGTCAGGCGCCTGCTCACGGACCCCGAGCCCCTGGTGCGGTCGGCGGCCGCCGAGGCGGTGGCCTCCCTGGGTGGGCCCTCCACCCTCACCCAGATCTCCGGGTTGTTGCAGGACGAGAACGCCCAGGTGCGTGCAGCCGCGGTGAGGGCGTTGGGGAACGCGTGCGATCGCTGGGACATGCTCTCCATCCTCCCCCAGTGGCTCGAGCAGGCAGTGGACGACAAGGACCCGGATGTCCGCGCTGCCCGGGACGAGGTGCTCCGCGCGATGGCGCGCTCGTCCGCCACCGAAGATGACGACGCAGACGGCTCTGAGGACTGACTCCGTGCGGCTGCTGGGCATCGACGAAGCCGGGCGGGGGTGTGTGTTCGGTCCCCTGGTGGTGGCCGCCTTCCTGGTGGAGTCGACCGTCGAGGCGACGCTGTGGGACGTGGGCGCAGCGGATTCGAAGACGCTGACCCCCGAGCGACGCACCGCGCTCCGCGCCGCCCTGGAGGGCCTGGGGGTGGCGACGATTCGTCGCATCGAGCCCGAGGCGATCGACAAGGGAAACCTCAACCGGCTGGAAGAGGACGCCATCGTGGATCTGGTGCTCGAGAGCCGGCCTGACCGGGTGGTGGTGGACGCGCTCGGCCACCCGCGGACCCTGGAAGCGACCGTGGAGCGCCTGCGCGCCCGGGTGGAACCCGAGGTGCGGGCAGAGTGGGTGATGGAGCCGAAGGCGGATGCGAACCATGCGCCGGTGGCCGCGGCGTCCATCTTTGCGAAGACTACGCGCGACCAAGCCCTGGATGCGCTGCGAGAAGAGTGGGGGTTGCTCGGGTCGGGGTATCCGTCGGACCCGGTGACCCGGGCCTGGCTGGCGGAGTGGTGTAGGGGCGGGAAGCCCTGGCCGCACTTCGTTGTTTTAGAGGGCCGCGAACGCGATTGGACGGCGATCGGGAGATGGGCCTCAGCGCCACTCGGTCCGGGTCACGCCGTCCACGCCGAGGTTGGCGAGGGCGTCGGCGCGCTCGTTCTCCGGGATGCCGACGTGGCCCGCGACCCAGTACACCGTGAGGTTCGGCCACCGGGTGAGCCGCTCGCGCAGCCCCAGGATCAGGTCGCGGTTGGCCTTCGCCTTCCAGCCTCGGGTCAGCACCCCGTTGGCGTAGCTGGAGTCGGTGAACAGGGCGATCGGCTCGCTCTCGGAGACGCCGGCACCCTCGAGCAGGTCCAGGGCGAGGGCAATCGCGGTCAACTCGCCCACGTTGTTGGTCGCGCGGCCCAGGGCGCGAGACGCCTCCCCTCGGCGACCGTCCGGCAGCACGACGACCGCGCCCGAGCCGGCCGGACCGGGATTGCCCCGGCACCCGCCGTCGGTGAAGACGCGCACCGTCTCGGCCGAGAGGGAGTCGAGCAGGGCCCGTGCGGCGTCGCGCGCCATCGCCGCCTGGCCGGCGGTCCGGGTCCCGGCGCTGCCGAACCCACTCCCCTTGGAGGCTCGTCGGGGCGCCGCGTCGGCGTTGATCCCCGGCGACAGCTCTTCCACCGATGCCGCAGGGTCTACCTCTACCCGCGAGGCCCCGGCACGGTAGATCTTGGCCCCGGACTTGGGGCTGTAGCGGATGGGGGAGCGGCCGCCGCGAACGAGGGGGGTGCCTTGCTCGTCGACCTCCACCCAGACGTCCTTTTCCTTGAAGCGCGCCCGGCGCCAGCTCATTCCGCCGACACCAGGCCGCTCGTGGAGAAGGCCTCGCCCACGTCCTTGTCGATGAGGACGACCAGGGCGTAGACCCCCAGCGCGGTCCCGAGCGGCACGCTGGTCAGCGCCAGGGCACCCACCACGATCCCGACGATCCGGCCCCAGGGCCTGCGGCGGCGAATGCCGATGCCCGCAGCAAAGGACGGAAGCGAGAACAACATCACGAAGATGCCGACGACCGCGCCCAACCCACCCATCAGGACGCCGGTGATCAGAAGCTCCTCCTCTCCGCCCACTCCCCCAGCGATGCCCATGACGGCGCCGAACCCCACGTAGATCAGGGCCAGGACCACCCCGATGAAGAGCTGGAACCCCCCCCAAACGAAGAACAGGATCGCGAGGATGTCGATGTGCTTGACCATCACGCTGCCTCTTGGATGACGGTCGATCTAACCGGGGACCCGACTCGGTGTCCCGATGCGTCACGGATCCCGGGCACCACAGCGCTCTCAGAAGGTCGAAGCTACATTGGACGAAGGAGGAAGAGCCGTGCCCCCGCTCATGGCGGAGATCCTCGCGCTGCTGGTCTATGGGCCAGTCCTGGTGCTGCTCCACGAGGTCGGGCACGCGGCCCTCGCCCGGACGGGAGGCTTCCGGGTGACGTCCTTCGGAATCGGTCTCGGGCGCCCGGTGTGGAAGGTGGAACTCTCCGGCGGCACCGTCGTGCACCTGGACCGGTGGATCCTCGCGGGTGGAACCTGCACTGCGGTGCCCATCGCGGCGCCCTCATCCCGGCGAGCGTGGTTCCATGGCGGAGGGCTCCTGGTACAGGCCATCCTCGCGGGTGTGCTCCTGCTCCTCCCCGACGTCTGGCTGGTGGAGCGGATCGCCCAGTTCAACCTGCTGGTGGCTGCGACCAACGCAATCCCGTGGCGTTGGGGAGCGACCGCGTCCGACGGCTGGTACCTGTGGAATCTGCTCACCGGGGGGAAAAGAGCCGGAGAGGTGTTGCCGCCGCGCGCGCAACTCGAACAACTGCGTCGACGCGAAGCACACACGGGCAGCGCCTTCGGGAGAGCCTATGCAGCGCTGTGCCTGGCCTGGTTGGAGGTGCAGGCAAACCGCACCGCCGAGGCCACCCGGTTCTTCGAGGGTCAGGCACCCGAGGTCGCGCTCGAGCCATGGGTGGATGCCTTGTACCACTACGTCCACTCCATGTGGCACCGGATGGAGCACCGGCCGCTCGCGGCCCTCCGCGTGGCTCGGGAGGCACTCGCCCTCCACGCCGACGACCTCGCGGACGAGTCGGTCGGGCTGCTGACCCTGGCCGAGGCCCACGCCCTCGTGGACCTGGAGGAGCCGGCCGCCGCGCAACGTGTGCTGGCCCGGGTCGCCGGAGTCGGTGGACTCATCGGCCGGCAGGCCGCAGTGGTGCACCTGGCGGCCTCCCTCGACGCCCCACCAGACGAGTTGGAGTTCGCGACCTGGCGCGTAGTCCGGCGGATCCAGGAGGTATGGCTCGATCCGCCCGAGACGGTGATGTCGCTGTGGAACGCAGCCGACCGCCTTCGAGAACACCAGCGGATTCACGCCGCACGTGGGGCCCGAGAGGCCTCGCGGACCCTCGCGAAGCGCACCCTGGCCAGTGCCGATCCAATGGACCGACACCCCCTCGCCGCGCGGCTGGGCGAACCCGCTGGACGGCCCTCCACCGCTGGGAGGACCGGGGAGGCAGGACCGTAGGGGACCGGGTGCTACGCTCGCGGCGAATGACCCCCGACACCCTACAAACCCTCGTCCGTTCCCTGGACGGGACCCTGCCCGGGACGGAGGATCCCCCTCGCCTGCTCCGAGCGCTGGAGGCGCTGGCGGATCGCCGCCCCGCCGACCGGTCCATTGCGGAGGCGATCCGAGCCACGCACGGGCTGGTCACCGCGGGCGACGGCATGCCGGCAACGGTCGGGGGAGTCCACCGCGAGGAGTTGGTGCGGTGGGACGATTGGACCTCCACCTGGGACGGCCCCCATCTCCCAACCGGCGGCTACGCCCGGATTCGGGTGCTGCGGGCCCACGCCGCCCGAGATCCGGTGCTGCGCCGAGCGCTGCTTCGCGAGATGAAGGCCCTCCAAGGCGCGTTGTCGGACCTGCCGGTGGTGGCGGAGGAGGGACAGTGGCCGGGTCTGGCGGTCCCCCTCCCCGGCGGCCCCATCGCCACGTCGGCTGGCCTCGACGACCACCGTCGGCCGGAGGTCCTGGTCCAGATGCTCTGCACCGCGGTCGCCGACCTCTCCCGGTGGGAGCGCCAACGACTGGGCCTGCCACCGCTGGCGAAGCGCGAAATGCTCCACACCGACGCGGGGATTCGCATCGTGTGCCTCACCGCGGTGACCCCCACGGAGGTGGGCGCGCACGTGGCCCGCATCGCC
>JAFDJI010000329.1 GCA_019307545.1 Deltaproteobacteria bacterium
CGAGTCGCCCTGCTACCTGCCCTTCGCCATCCCCGAGTGCTTCCTCGACGACGTGGACGCCGAGCTGATGGAGCTGCGCATGAGCTCTGCGGGTGTCGACAACACGGGTTGGGCGAACCCCTACGGAGCAGTGAATGACACCAGCGTGCTCGCACAGTTGGATGGCCAATGTGACCAGGAACCCGCCGAGGTGGAAGAGCCGGTCTACCTGCAGAATGGGCAGATGAACACGGCCTACCAACGGATTCGCGAGATCCTCGACAGCAATTCGGAGGTCTGGGACGCCGCGAAGTGGGGCCCCCTGCCGCCGCAGATGGGGTCTGCGGACGACCCGGAAGCCGAGGAGCCAAAGCACTCGGTGAGCACGGTGACCAACTACGGCGGCGTCATCCAGGGTCCCATCATCATCTTCGAACCGGGGGGCGGGGAGTGTGGGGCATCGACCCAGTTCAACCAGACCGCCCCCATCACCGGCTTCGCCTGGGCCGTGGTGTACGACGTGGACGACCAGGGCTCCGAGAAGAACCTTCGGGTCCACCTCGACCTGACCTACGAGTACGAGTACGGTGGCGGTCCGGGAGGGGCCGACGGGGCCAACGTCATCTGGCAAGATGACCACCAGTTGGTGTACTGATGGCGAACGAGATGACAAGACGCTCACGACGTGGCTCCAGGGCGGTTGAGTTCGCCCTGATCCTCCCCGTCCTGTTGGCATTCCTGTTCGGGATCATGGACTACGGCTGGTTCTTCAACCAGCAGATTGCGATCAGCGGGGCGGTGCGCGACGGCGCCCGGGCGGGCTCGACTACCCCGCAGGACGAGGGCGGCGATCCGGTGTTGGCCGCCGAGCAAGCCGTGGCGCGTGCCCTGGCCGCCGCAGGCTTCAGGGGCGAGGTACAGCTCGACGCGGCTCTGGAAGGCGATGCGCCGGACCAGGCGATCCGGGTCGCTGTGTCTGCCCCCTACGATGGGCTGACGGGATTCGTGCCCGTCCCGGGTTACGTGGCCGCCCAACTCACCATGCGCATGGAAGACCAGCCGGGCGTGGGCGAGTAGTGCTGGACTAGAAGCCGCCGGGGAGGCCGGGATGGCGGAATCCGAGGCGGCACACGGAGGAGCGGGGCTTCGCCGCACCGTGGGTCTGTTCGCGGGCCTGCTGCTGTACGGCGGGATGTTGCTGGCACCCACGCCGGAGGTGCTCTCGGATGCGGGCTGGCGCACCGCGGCGGTGGCGGTGCTCATGGCGGTGTGGTGGACGAGCGAGGCCATCCCCATCGAGGCCACCTCGATGCTCCCGCTGGTGTTGTTCCCGGTGCTCGGGGTGCTGGATATGCGCGCCGCGGCGGCCCCCTACGCCCACGAGTTGGTGTTCCTGTTCCTGGGGGGCTTCCTCATCGCGGTGACCCTGGAGCGATGGGGATTGCACAAGCGCATCGCGCTGGCGGTGATGGCGGCCTTCGGGAGCGGCCCACGGCGGCTGGTGCTCGGCTTCATGGTGGCGACAGCGCTGCTCTCGATGTGGATCTCCAACACCGCCACCGCCGCGATGATGCTGCCCATCGGGATCGCGGTCGCGGAACGGCTGCGCCCGCCGGACGTCGAGAGCGGGGAGTACCGGTTCGGCGTCGCGCTCATGCTGGGCATCGCATACAGCGCCAGCATCGGTGGGGTGGCGACCCTGATCGGGACGCCGCCCAACGCGGTGTTCGCCGGTGCGGCCTCGGAGCTGTTGGGCGTCCAGATCGGTTTTCTGGACTGGATGAAGGTGGGGCTCCCGCTCTCCGTGGTGATGCTGCCGGTCGCGTGGGCCCTGTTGGTCTACGTGCTGTACCCGCCGGGGGCGGTCGCCGGGGACGCTGATTCGGTGTTGATCTCGGCCCGTGCCCGTCTGGGTCGGCCGAGCCGGGGGGAGTGGACCGTCGGCGTGGTGTTCATCGCCACCGCCCTGGCGTGGTTCCTGCGCAGCCCCAAGGAGTTCGGTTCCTTCACCTTGCCCGGGATCCAGTCCGTCGCGCCGTGGGTGGGGGATGCCACCATCGCCGTGGCGGCGGCCGTCGCGCTGTTCGCCCTTCCCGTGAACCTCCGGCGCGGTGAGTTTGCCCTGGACTGGCCGACGGCCCGCCGCATCCCGTGGGGGGTGCTGCTCCTGTTCGGTGGCGGGCTCTCCCTGGCGCGGGGGATGGAGGTCTCCGGGCTCGCGGAATGGATCGGCGCCATGGTGAGCACGCTGAACTGGCTTCCCATGCTGGCGGTGATCGCGACGGTCGTCGCGCTGTTCGTGTTCCTCACCGAGGTCACCTCGAACACCGCGACCTCCACCATGGCCATGCCGGTGATGGCGGCCGCCGCCGTCGGTCTGGGCATGGAGCCCATGGTGCTCATGGCCAGCGCCGCGCTCGCGGCGTCGATGGCGTTCATGCTCCCGGTGGCCACCCCACCCAACGCGATCGTGTTCGGTTCGGGCTACCTGAGCATACCCACCATGGTGCGCTCCGGGTTCTGGATGAACCTGTTGGCCATCGGCTTCGTGAGCCTGGCAGGGGGTTGGCTGGTGCCGCGGTTGCTGGTCGCGCCCTGACCTGACAGCGGGTTCAGTCCTTGTCCGGAATCGGCAGGCTCAGCCAGGTGTCGGTCCCCATTCGGGGGACGGTCCGGGGAGACGCGGAGGTCGCCTCTTTGCCGGGCCAGCACCTCGGGAACTCCAGGATGAAGAACGCGCCCCGACCCTTGCCGTCGCTGCGCGCGGTGATGCTGCCCGACATCTCTTCGGCGGTGCGCTTGCAGGAGGCCAGTCCAAACCCGTGCCCGTTGTGCCGGGTCGTGAAACCATGTTCGAATGCCCGATGTAGCTCCTCGGGTGTCATGCCCACCCCATTGTCGCTGACCACCACCTGGACCCGGTCCGGCCCGTTGGGGCCACCGGTGATGGTGATGCGCCCATGGCGCCCTTCGACCGCCTTCACCGCATGGCGTGCGTTGGTGAGGAGGTTGAGCAGGATCTGGAGGATCCGGTTCCGGTCCACCTCGAGGTTGGAGGTATCGCTGATGCGGCACTCCAACTTCACGCCCGCGGAGTCCATGGCCCCCTGCTCGAGGTCGATGGCCATCTCCACGAGGTCCCGCAGGGTGGTGCGTTGGGTGCTCGCCCTGGTCTGCGCGTACCGTTGCTGGGTCGTGACGAGGGTGTGGATGTGGTGGAGGCTTTGGCGCAGGAACTGGACCTCGTGGGAGAGGGTCTCTCGCTCGCGCTCCAAGTGGGTGGCCAGCGCTCTCAGGAAGGCGGGGAGACGCCGCACGGGGTGGTCGTCGCCCCGGGAACGGCCGGCCCCCTCCTGCTCCAGCAGGTCAGCGGCCTTGAGCATCAGCGGTGCCCGGAGGTCCCGCAGGCCCTCGGCGATGCGGTCCACGGCAACGGAGCTGCTGTTGAGCAGGTTTCCGATGTTGTGCACGACACCGGTGGTGATCTCGTCGAGGTCGCCATCGCCGTTCCCGTTGGGTTGCCCTGTTCGGCTCTCCCGCCGGGCATTGCGGCGTCGGGTGACGTCAATCAAGTGGACCAGGGTGGCGGGATGAACTTCCCATTCCGTCGGAGTTGTCGTCAGCTCCACCACCCGGTCCTGGCCGATCCGGATGTCCACGGGGACCTCGGGCGGCAGGGTGAAGCGGCGTCCAAGGAGGTGCCGGCTCGTCGTACCGAGCAACCGGGACGCGGTGGCGTTGGCGTACCGGACCGACCCCTCGTGGTCCACCACGAACACACCTTCGGGCAGCGCATCCAGCAGTGACGCAAGGTTGGAGGTGGGGCAAGTCGTGGGAATCGGATGTCTCCGGGTGGGCGGAGCACGGCAACAACGCCGGCAAGCCTGGAATCGGAAGTGGATATTATCACTTTAGTCCGAATTCTAAAAAATTCGGCGAAAATGTTCGCTTCGTTGTGTTCCGCATGCTCGAATCATTGATATGAGCCGAGGACATGGAGCGACCGGGCTGACGCGGGGTGCGCAGGGTTCTGGCCAGCCTTGCCAGGTCCGGCTCACCGCCCGTCCATGACCTGCCGGGTGGCGGCTTCGGTCAGCCAGGTGGCGATCTGGGCGGCCCGCGGGATCCGCCCCGACGACTGAGCTCGAAGAAATGGTCGAACAGTGCACGCCTGGGGCCCCTACGCGGTTGGTCGTGCTGTGGTTCCTGATCCAACCCGCAACGAGATGAACCCAGGAACGGCAGTTCACAGGTCCAGAACCTTGAGCAGGCCGGCCTCGACCTCCTCCAGCCGATCGGCAGGAAGGTGGCCAACCCGTTCAGTGAGCAATCCCTTATCGATGGTGAGCAACTGCGAGATGTTGACGACCGACTGTCTCGGTAACCCTGTGTCCTGCGGCTGGACCAAGACGTTGCCAGGCGCGATGGCCAGTCTGAGGTTCGACGTGATGACAGCGACGATGACTGTGGAGATGCGACTGTCATTGAACACGTTCGACGAGACCACCAGGATCGGTCGACGATAGCCTGGCCCAGAACCGATCGGAGCCCCGAGAGCGGCCCACCAGATCTCCCCGCGCCTCATTCGTTCTTCCACTCGTCCAAGACACGCACTTGAGCATCCATCGCCCCTTCGGGCAGGTCCGAGGACTCTGCCCCATACAGGTCGTCGAGTACCGCACGCATCCTGGCTTCTTCGTGCTGTTCGACGAGCGCGCGGATGGCCTGCGCGTACAGCTGACTGCGGGAGAGTCGAAGCCTGCGAGCGAGCGTCTCTGCGCTCTCGAAGAGGGGATCTGGAATGGAGATGGCGGTCTTCATGCGAGAAGTATAACCCGAGTATAACCTGCCGTCCATCTGACTTCAGCGAACTGAGAAGCCCCCTGGAAGCTGTGTTCCCAGGGGGCTTGTGAAGCATGGTCGGCCTGGACGTCAGAGACGACGCGCCACGAAAAAGCTGTAGGCGTAGTGGTGCCCGTGCTCTCGGTACATCTGCGGCTCCTTGGCCACCTCGTCGAGCGCGGCGAGCGCCTCGGGGTCGCCTGTGTACCGACCCCGGAGTGCATCGATGCGTCGCTCCATCGGCCCGTAGAAGTCGTCCCACCACGCCTCATCCGGTAGCTCGAAGTGGTCGACAACCGACCACGGACCCTGCTCCAGCAGGGAGAGCACGTCCGCTGATGTGCCCATCGTGGGGTAGTC
>JAFDJI010000330.1 GCA_019307545.1 Deltaproteobacteria bacterium
ATCTGGCGCCAGAACACGACCAGTACGATTCCGAAGGTGGCGAAGGCCCCCACCACCTGTGCCCCGAACACCCCGACCAGGTCGCCACCGGCGAGGAGGACCAGGACGGTGACCACCACCACAACTGCCCGGCCTGCAGCGACGGCCGGCACCTCCAGCCGCATGCGCCGAAGTCCGTCGAAGATTCCCTGTCCTACGAGCGATAGCGCGTGCAGTGCGGTCGCCGCACCACCAAGGGCCGCGGCGCCGATCACGACCACCCGACCGTCGCGGAAGGTCGCGTACCCGACGATGCACGCCACGGCGACCGCGGAAAGGCCCAGGGTGGTCACCAGCCCCCGTCCCATCTCGCGGCGCGCGTCCTCCGGCCTGCGCGCGATGCGCCGCGCGAGCAGCACGTGGAGGTAGGGATTGGCGATGAACACGAAGAGCCCGGTGACGCCCATCACGAACGCGTAGAGCCCGTACGACCCGGCGCCGAGGTAGCGCGCGAGGAGAAGGTGGATGACCACGCTGCTGGCGACCCAGACCGTCTGGGAGGTCGCAAGTGCAAGGACATTGCCACCCGCGTCCCCGACTGACCCGGAGGATCCGTCCGCCTCTCGCGTCACCGGCGACATCGGTTCTTCTGGAGGCAACGTTGCAGGGCCTCCGCCTCATCCCCAGCAGTCCGCCGGAGCAGGTCGAGATCGGCCTCGGTCCAGACCTCGCCCTCCCCACCCCACACCGCGACGGAGCCGTCCAGGGCGCGAACGGCCTGGAGGAGCGCCCGACCCCGCACCGCAGCCGTTCGTTTTCGCTGGGAGCGGTGTCGCTCCGCGCGAACGACCAGCCCCTCGAGGGTTCCCAGATACCGTTGGTCCGTCACCCCTTCGGCGAAGGACTCCAGCAAGAGGGTGGGCCAGACCTCCCTGCCTTCGGGCGCCAGCAGCGTGTACTGGTACTGCCCCCTCTGATGGAGGTCGTGGAAGGGGTCGCCCAGCGCATCGTTCCAGTGCCACTGGATGATGGCTTCCGGGCGTGCCAGCCAGGGCAGGAGCCCCGACGCCGACCGACCCGGGGTGAGGTTGTAGAGCCAGACTGTGGCCCCCCGCCCCCGAACATGGTCCACCACTTCGGAGGAAGGGACCGGATTCTGGGCGAGGGCGATCACGTCGACGGCGCCCGCGAGATCCCAGCTCACCGGGTGGAGGGCCGCGGCGAACAGCTGGACTCCACCGTCCGAAGCCCGGATGTGCTCGGCCAGGCCGCGCCCTCGGCGCACCCGCGCGAACCCGCGGTGCCCCCATTCGTCGTAGAAGAACAGCGCGGCATCGTGCGCGATGGCGGCGCGTGCCAGACCCCGAAACACCGGGTCCAGGCGCGGATCATCCACCGGGAGGTCCCGGTCACGGAAGCCGTGCCGCACCAACCACGGCCCGAGATCGATCCACACGAGCTGGTCGCCGCCGCTCACCCACCAGCGACGCGCTGCTTCCTCGAACAGCGCCGTGTCGGGCGGCGCTCCCAGCACCCATCGCTCGGGCCAGGGCGACGCGTAGCGTAGGCCCAGCACTCCGAAACCACGCCGCGACATCATGCGCAGGTCGGTCTCATAGGCGGACCATACCGGTTCCGACCCGCTCCCGAAGGCAAGGGTGAGGGCCTTCCTCAGGTCGAGGAAGAACCCCACCGGCACTGGTGCAGGCGCCAACTCCAGGTCGCGCACCCGGAGCCGTATTGGAACTTCGACCGACGCGCCGTCTCGCTCGAGGACCACCACGCCCCGATGTACCGAGGAAGGCACGTCGTCCGGCACCCAACCGACCACTGCCACCCCGACGGGCACCCCCTGACCGCCCCGCAGGTCGCCGTCCACCGGGCGGAGGAAGGTGGGACGTGGACGGCGGACCTGGCGGGCATGGCCGCTCCCGTCCAGCCAGTGAGCCTCAAACAGCTGGACCTCGAGCAGATCGAGACCATGCACGGCCGCGGAAGCCGCGTCGGCGCCCGGGAAGAGCCACAACACTGCAGATACGCGCTCCCCTGGCGAGGCCGTCCACTCCAGGACGGGGGTGGGGGTCGCGCGGGCGGGGTCGGGCCACTCCCGCCAGCGCGCGACCTGCACCGCCAGCGGTCCCGCACCAGTCGAGGGAAGGGCCCAGTGTTCGCCAGCTGGATCGACTCGGGACTGGAACCATGCCCGACGCCTCGCGTCTGCGAGTTCGAGGAGGACCTCGCCTTCGGCCGACCGCTCCTCGGGAACAGCGACCAGACCCTGCAACGGTGCCCCGAAGACCTCGATCTCCACACCCCCCGTGCCAATATCGACCGCCACCTCGCGCCAGGCGTGACGCCTCTCCACCTGACGATGCCAACCGGTTTCTCCCTCGCGGAACACGGGAAACGGGTTCGCCACGTAGAATTCCGAATCCAGGAAGGCCTTCCCCTCCGGCACCTCCACCCGCAGGACCTCCTCGCCGTCGACCCGAAGGCCGAAGGCCTCCCCGACACCCCAGGGGAAGAACCTCCCACCACACTCGCGGCCCATCATCGCGCTCAGCCGCCAGGTTCCGGGGGACAAGTCCAGGTGAAGCACCCCGCCTTCCACGGAATCGCCGGCGAGTGGGTCCGGCCCATTGCACCAACGACTGGAGGTCGGGGATGTCACCCAGGTCGCTCTGGGTTCTGTCGTTCCCTCCGGGTGCAAGGCGGCGAACTCCTCCATCACCGGGCTGGCGAGACTGCCGGCGTCCAAGAAAATGAGGGAGGGCGCCGAGGCCCCAGCCACCCCGAGGAGCAGGAGGAGAGACCCCCAGGGCATCAGCGGGCTCCTGTCGCGCGGAACGCGGGTGCATCGAGCAGTCGTTCGCCTATCCGTACCCATACGTCGTCGGGCCATTCCGCCCTGGCGAAGATCCACACCATGCCTCCTCCACGGGGCAGATCGACGCCACCGGTGCCCAAGATGGCGCCATCGCTGTCGGCGACCGAGACTCGCAGACCTTCCTGGGCGGAGGACACGCGGTACGCAACCCGAATCGCATCGGTGAAGACGGGGGTGGCGAGGGTGGCCTGGTGCTCCACCGAGAACCACCGAACCGCTGCGGCTGGGAAGGGAGCGCCCTCTGGCGCCACCACCACCAGGCCCAATCGGAGGAGTCGCGGAAGCGGACCCTCGAAGCGCCCGACCAGCCGTCCGTCCGTCGTCCGAGCCACTTCGACCGTACCCTCCTCGAGCACCTGGTCGCGGTAGACCAGTCGCCAGGCCCACGGACCCGGCTCTGCCTCCACCGCCTCGGCGTGGGGCACCACCACCCGTGCCTCGAACCGCCCCTCGTCCGCACGCTGGATCACCTTCAATTTAGCCTCCGAGGCTGGCGCGACGAGGGGAAGGCCGTGCAACGGTGACAACTCCCGATCCCCGGTCCGCCACCCACCTCCGCGCCGGCCCGGCCCGACCACCCTCCAGTCGACGCGGATCAACTCCGTCGGAGCGCTCAAGGCGCTCCAGGGGAACAGCACCTCCCACACCTCCCCCGCACGATGCGCCCGAAAGGCCCCTTCCACGCGCCTGCACACCGCCGCCCTCGGGAGGACCGACCGCTCGAAGGGAAACGTCCGACCTTCGTAGTCACACACCTTCCACAGCACCTCATCTCCATCCAGCGCGACCGTCCACCACCGCATCTGGAGTCCATTTGGGTTGACGAGGATCGATGAGGAAGCACCCTCTGGGAGGCCGTAGACCGCGAAGGCCAGCCCTTCCGGGACCCTCAGCACCTTGAGCCGGACATCGGATGGGGCCAGCGCATCGATGAAGGGGTCGAGTGGAGGTGCCCAGGGCACGTTCGCCCAGGTGGGCTCCGCCAGCATCCCATCGACGGCGATCTCGCCACTGGATCCCCACGGCAGGGTCCTCGGGACGGAGCGAGCCCGCAACGGCCTGGGCGGCGGCACCTCCGGCTCCACCCTGATCTCCAACTCCCCACTCGGCTCGTTCGCGAGGGCCGCACCGATCGAGAGCGGGGATACCCACAGTCCGCAGAGTGCCGTGACGATGAACGGAATCATCTGCGAATCCTAGCCCGGGTGCCTCCCCGCCCCAACGCGGGCTACCATGTCCCGGGACTGTCGCACCCTATGCCACTGGATCACCTCCACCGCGCCTCTCCCACCCCCGCCTCCAGAATGCCGGAGGCCATTGCCGCTGGGGTGGTCCTGACCGCCGTACCGACACGGATGATCGCGGATCTGCTAGGCAGCGTGTCGATCCCCGGCTTCGGGGTCTCCGCAATGGCGGTCCTCACGGGTTGCTGGTTGGGCGCGCTGTCGCTGGTCCTCGCCGCACACACCCGGCGCGTCGTCCACCATCCCCTCCGTGGACCTCTGCTGGCGTTCGCAGCGCTGCTCCTCGTCGGGCTGCTCCGCGCACCCGACTGGGAGGTCGGACTGTACGGCCTGGCGCGCACCGCGAGCCCTCTCGTGGTCCTCCTCACCGTATCCGCCGTGGTTCGGGGCGCGCCGGCCCGCCGTCGGTTCCTGCGCGTTCTCCTCTGGGCCGGCGCAATCCCGGTGTGCGTCTCGCTCCTCTACCTCGCGGCGGGGCAGATGGATCAGACCGTCCACGACGGCATCCACCGACTGCTGGGTGCCTACCAGAACGTGCACACGCACGCCCTGGCGATGGCACTGATCGCGGGGGTCGCCTCGTCGTGGGTGCTCGCCCGGGACTCGCGGGAGACGACCCTCGCTGGGGCCGTGCTCTTGTGTGGCTCGGGGGCATGCCTGGCGCTGACCTACGTGCGCACCGCCGTGGTCGTGCTCGCCATCACCCTCCTCGTCCTGATGGTACTGACCCGGCGGTATCGCCTGGCGGCAGGCATCGCGGTGGTGGGTGTGCTGGGGGTTGCCATGCTGCCCACCTGGTCGGAGCGCTTCGAGGACCTCTGGATGCTGCTCACCCTCACCCCTCCCGAGGACGGATGGGGGACCCTGGGTCGCCATCGACCGGCCATCTGGGCCCGATCCCTCTCCGCCTTCGGAACCCAAGGAACCGACGTGTGGCTGCTGGGAAACGGGCTCGGAGGCCACCTCACCTTCTGGAAACCCCGCGACCCCCACAACGAGTACCTCGCCCTGCTCTACCAACTCGGTCCGCTGGGGCCCGTGCTCTACCTGTGGCTGCTCGGCCGCGGCGCG
>JAFDJI010001001.1 GCA_019307545.1 Deltaproteobacteria bacterium
CTCGAACAGCGCGGACTCCTCCCCCAGTGCGTCGATCTCCGGAGTTCGCGCATCCGCATAGCCGTAGGTACCGATGTGGTCGGCGCGCACGGTGTCGAGGGTGATCAGGACCACGTTGCTTCCCTGGGCGGGGGACGGCGCGTCGCACCCGATCAGCCCGGTGGAGAACGCGAACAGCAGTACGGACAACAACGATCTGGGCACCGGAGACCTCGATTCGAGCGTCCGCGAACGTACCTTGGCGCGTGATGGCGGGCACCATTCACCCGCACATCGGCCTTGACGGTTCCTTGACAAAAGTGGAATCCTAGAGGGTGTCAGGGGGTCCAGATGAAACCGGCATGCGTGCTCGCGGGCGTCTTCCTGTCCTTCGGCTGCAATCCCGAACCCCAAGGCCAGGACCTCGGCGAGGAGGGTCCACAGGCGCTTACCAACCAAGAGCAGATCCTCGCGAAGAAGAAGGAGAGCGACTGCCCGGGGGTGGACTCCATCGGCAACGACCTCGAGCACGGTCACCCGAACGGGTTCGACGTCGAAGGTGTCGTGGGGTGCCTGGACTCCTGCGTCGGGATGATCGCTGGCCTGGAGGAGATGGGGGAGGACAACAAGAACTACGACTGCCACCTGGAGAAGGTCGAGGCGATGCAGAAGCGCTGCCAGACCATGTACGACGGCCTCACATCGGGGGACCAGGAGGAGGTCCAGAAGTTGGCCCCAGAGGACCTGGAGGAGTGCCTGGACATCGTTCCGTCAGGTGACGAGTGCGAGGCGGTCTGGTTCTGCAATGCGCTGGGAGACGCACTCAACGAGTGTCCCGACCCCATCACCATGGGCACTCCAACCCAGTGCACCTACATGATCGATGAGACAATGTACGTGCTGAACTTCACCCCAGCCTGCTGCACAGCCAAATGCACCAGCGTCATCTGCTGGGAGGGTGTCATCGCCGCGCAACTCATGTGGAATGACGATTGGGCCCAAGTCACCTGCAAGGACACCGAAGACGATCCCGGGCTCACCGACGCGCCGGTGTGCGACACCGCCCCGCAGTAGCCCTGCCCCCATCCAGCGTGTGGTGACCCGTCGCGGGGTTGTCCAATCGTGTCACTCCGATGTCGCACGGAAGCCCGACCGCGCATAGGTGTTCGGTGAGACCCGAGGTCCTCGCATGCGCCAATCCTCTCGCCCCATCCTCCCCTTGCTCGCCCTCTGCCTCCTGTTGGGCAGCCCCGCGCCCGCCGCCGACGATCTCGCCCCGGCGTCCTATCAGCAGGCGCTGTCCGCGCTGGTGGCCAGTGTGCTCACCTCCGAGCACTACGCGGCCCATGCCCTGGATGACGAGCTCTCCGAGCGTTGGTTCAACGGCTACCTGACGATGTTGGACTACAACCGGATGTTCTTCCTCGCCAGCGACATCGAGTCCTTCAAGCGTTGGGAACACAGCCTGGACGATGCCGCGCAAGGGGCGGGCCCCGACCTCGAGATCCCCTTCGAGGTCCACGAGGTGTTCCGCCAAAGGACTCGAGACCGGGTCGCCCAGGCAATGGCAATCCTGGACCAGCCCATCGACTTCACCATCGAAGAGTCCTTCGACCTCGACCGCGCCGAGGATCCGTGGCCCGCGACCGAGGACGAAGCCCGGGAGCTGTGGCGAAAGCGCATCAAGGAACAGGTCGCATCAAGGAACAGGTCCTGCGCGGCCTGCTCCGCGGCGAGAGCCAGGAATCGCAGGTGGAGATGCTCCGCCGACGCTACCACCGCCTGGAAACCGACATCCTCGCCACCGAACCCGCGGACGTGCTCGAGCCCTACCTGGCCTCCTTCGCACACGCCTTCGACCCCCACTCCGACTACTTCAAGCCCTCCACCAACGCCGACTTCGATATTGAGATGTCCAACTCCCTGGAGGGCATCGGTGCCACCCTGCGCACCGAAGGGGAGTACACCCTGGTGTATTCCCTGGTACCCGGCGGTCCGGCCCAGCAGGGCGAGGAGCTTCAGCCTGGCGACAGGATCGTCGCGGTAGCCCAGGGATCCGAGCCACCGGTCGACGTCGTGGACGAACGCATCGATAAGGTGGTGAAGCAGATCCGTGGTCCGAAGGGCACCGAGGTGCGCCTGACGGTGATCCCGGTGGACGCCCCCGATCCCTCCCACACCCGGGTCATACGCATCACCCGGGACCAGGTCATCCTCGCCGCGGACGACGCCGAGTCCCGGGTAATCGAGGTTCCCGGCCAAGACGGGCAGGGAATCAAGCTCGGGTTGATCGACATCCCATCCTTCTACCAGGACTTCCAGGCCAGGCGCGGCGGCGACCCCGAGTTCAAGAGCACCACCCGCGATGTGAAACAGCTGTTGACCGAGCTCAAGGCCGAGGAGGTCTCCGGGATCATCCTCGATGTCCGACGCAACGGGGGCGGCTCGCTCAACGAATCGGTCGAACTCACCGGCCTGTTCATCCCCCAGGGGCCGGTGGTACAGATCGGCGACCGCTCGGGACGCACCGAGGCCATGTACGACCCGGACCCCGCCGTGGTGTACGACGGTCCGCTCATGGTGCTCACCAGCCCCCTGTCCGCATCGGCGTCCGAGATCCTGGCCGGGGCCATCCAGGACTACGACCGCGGACTGGTCGTCGGCAGTGCCTCCACCCACGGCAAGGGCACGGTCCAGAACGTGATCGACCTCGACCCGGTGTTGCGACGCTTCGTCCGGTACCCGACCCCCGATGACCTCGCCGGAGCCGTCAAGGTCACCACCCACAAGTTCTACCGGGTCTCCGGCGCCTCCACGCAGCTTCGAGGTGTCCAGGCGGACGTGGTGCTCCCCTCCCCGTTCGATGGGCTCGAGCTGCTGGAGGGCGACCTGGACTATGTGCTGGGTTGGGACCGGGTCGCGCCGCTGACCTACCGCGAGATC
>JAFDJI010001002.1 GCA_019307545.1 Deltaproteobacteria bacterium
GCCAGCGCTCGGTTGCCGCCGGGGTTGGAGGCCGGGGCAGCGATCTCCCCGGACTCGTCCAGCATCTCGTCGTCGTTGTTGCTGCCGTACACGACCGTGTCCACCAGGGCACCTTCGCAGTCCAGCAGGCTCAACGCATCACCGCTCGACCCGTTGCCGATGGAGAACTCCGCGAAGTAGTCGGCCTCCGCCACGTTGGCGCGGCCGATCACGAAGAAACCACCGGCGGTGATGGCGGAATCCGGGGGGACGATCACGTCCACCGCGGTGTCGTCGGGCTTTCCGGCGGCGACGATCTGCCAGCCGTCGATCTGGATGTCACCCGAGCCCGCGTTGTACAGCTCCACCCACTCCGTCATCGCCTCGTCGTCACTACCGTCCGGGTCGGGGAGGAACTCGTTGAGCAGGATGTCGCCAGTGCTCGGGAAGCACTGCCACAGCGGGTTGGCAGCGCCCGGGGTGGGGTCGTTGCTCAGGGTGAAGTCGGCGGCGGACAGATCGGTGTCGACCCCGTTCTGCTTGCGCGCCAGCGACGCGCCGTCGCCCGGCATCGGGGCCACGCTGGTGGCGATCGAGCCACTGTCGTCGACGACCTCCTGCAGGTTGTCCTGGTCGCCTCGGGGCCACGCTGGTGGCGATCGAGCCACTGTCGTCGACGACCTCCTGCAGGTTGTCCTGGTCGCCATACACCACCGTGTCGGCGACGGTGTCCTTGCAGTCGGTGAGCCGGACCCCGTCGCCGTCGCTCCCGTTGCCCATCCCAAGGGTGGAGGTGAAGTCGGCGCTGGTCACCATCTCCTCGCCGACCACCAGGTAGCCACCCGCGGGGATCGACGTCTCGGCGGGGAACTCGAACTTCGCGCTGTAGCTGTCGGCGGAGGTCGCGGCCCGGACCACCCAGTCGTCCAGGCGGATGGCGTCGGTAGCGTGGGCGTTGTAGACCTCCACCCACTCGAACCCGGAGTCGGTGCCGGCAGGGTTGGGCACGAACTCGTTGATCACGACCCACCCGGACTCCTCCTCGCACGGCGGCGGCGCGGGGTTGGCGGCGCCGGGGGTGTTGGAGGACGCGATCCAGAAGTCCAGTCCCGACACCTGGGTGTCCACGCCGTCCTGACGGCGCGCGATGGCCTGGTCGTCGCCCGGCTTCGGAGCGAGGTTTGTCGCAACGGTTCCGCCGTCCTCCTCGATGAGGTCCGAGTTGCTGGCGTCTCCGTAGGCCACGGTGTCGACCGGGGTGTCCCCTTCCGTGAGTTGGAGGCCATCGCCACCGGTACCGTTGGGAAGGCTCATCGAGTCGATCAGGTCCGCGGTGACCGGGCAGTTCGGCTCGGTCTCGCAGATGACGAAGTACTCACCCGCAGGCACCACGTGGGCGCTGGTGAAGGTCACCTTGGTCGAGTAGGTCGCCGCTTCCTTCAAAGTCGTCGCGGACTTGAGCTTCCACCCATCGAGATTCTGCGACGCGTCGCCCGCGTTGTACAGCTCGATCCACTCCTTTCCGGTGTCGGTGCTGGCGGGGTTGGCGACGAACTCGTTGATGACCATTCGCGCCTGGGCGAATGCCACCCCTGGCGCGAGTATCGCGATTGCCACAACGGCGAGGAAGCTACGCATCGTTACCCCTCCATGGAGGCCATGATAGCCAACACTGGGGGAAGCATATGATCCAGGTTTGCCAACTCACCAAGGTCTACCGCGTCCCAGAGTCCCGGGACGTGCGCGCGGTGGACAACCACACACCACACGACGCGCTTCACCGCGGGTCGGTTCGACGTCGCCGCAGCGCCACCACCACCCCGAGCAGAAGCTCCATGCCGCCGAAGGGCAACGGCACCGTGGTGCACCCACCCTCCTGGGCCTCGCCGGAGGAGCATCCGGTGGGCTCGCCACCCTCGGGGGCCTCGTTCTTGTTGCATCCCTTGCCCTCGTCGTCGGGGATGTCGGGGATGTCCTGGTGGTTGGTGGCGCCGGGGGAGGGGCTGATGTCCACGAACCAGTCGGCGCGGTCGTCGTTGTCCACTCCGTCCTCGAGCCGGGCCAGCGCTCGGTTGCCGCCGGGGTTGGAGGCCGGGGCAGCGATCTCCCCGGACTCGTCCAGCATCTCGTCGTCGATATTGCTGCCGTACACGACCGTGTCCACCAGGGCACCTTCGCAGTCCAGCAGGCTCAACGCATCACCGCTCGACCCGTTGCCGATGGAGACCTCCGCGAAGTAGTCGGCCTCCGCCACGTTGGC
>JAFDJI010000331.1 GCA_019307545.1 Deltaproteobacteria bacterium
AGACCCATCGGCAGAGCGGCTGCGACCATCTTCCCGAGCGGTGGCAGGAGCGCACCGAACCCCAGGGTGGTGCCCACCCGACGACGCAGCAACCAGACATAGGCGACGAGCTGCAGCGTGGTCGAGACCGAGAGCGCCAACGCCAGCCCGAGGATGTCCCAGCGCTGGATCAGCACCAGGCCGAGCCCCGCGGTGACGACGACCCCCACCGCACCGACCGCCAGGAGCGGGTTGCGGTCGTCCATGGCGAAGTAGACCTTCTTGACGATGTTGATGCCCGCGACGGCGAGGAGGAACGGTACCAGGGCCTGGAGCGTCCAGGCCGTCCACTGCACGTCCACCCAGGTGTAGGCCCCCTGGCGGAACAGGATCGCGGTGATGGGCTGGGCGAACCACAGGAGTGTGACCGCGACGGGGATCAGCAGGAACCCTGCCAGGCGCAACGCCTGCTGCAGATCGGCGCGCAGCGCGTCGTGGTCCCTCGCGGCCACCGCCTTGGCGATGCCCGGGAGCAGGGCGCTGCCGATGGCCACCGCGATGATCCCCTGGGACAGGTCCACGAGCCGGTTCGCGTACCAGTAGCGGGTGATGGCGCCATCCCCGAGCAGGGCCGCCAGCTGCCGCAACACCAGGATGTTGACCTGCGCGAAGACGCCGATCGCGACCACCTTCGACAGCTCGCGCAAGATCGCGAGGAAGCGCGGGTTGCGGAACGCAAAGGAGATCCCGATTGGACCCCAGCGCTTCCAGAGCACCGGCACGTTGACCAGCACGTGCACCACGCCGCCAACGAGCACCCCCACCACCAGCGCCCATGCGGGCTCCTCGAAACGGGAGCCCAGGAGGATGGCGCTCGCGACGATCCCCGCACTCACCAGCCCGGGGGCCACCTTGGGCACGAAGAAGTGGCCGCGGTGGTTGAGCAGGCCCTCCATCAGGCTGACCAGGCTCACGAAGGCGACGAAGGGCATCATCCACCGGGTCATCTCAGCGGTGAGCCGGAACTTCTCGGGGTCCTCGGCGAACTTGGCCGCGAAGGCATAGACGAGGAAGTCGGCGGCGAAGAAGCCGAACACGCACAGGGCCACGTTCGCCAGCAGGAGCGCCCCGAGCACCGCGTTCGCGAGCCGCCGGGCCGATGAGGTCCCCTCCTCCTCCTCCGCCTTCGCGACCGCCGGGATCAACGCGCCGGTCAGCCCCTCGTCCGCGACGAACCGCCGGAAGACGTTGGGCACCGTGAACGCGATCCAGAAGGCGTCGGAGGACGCGCCCGCGCCGAGGACATTGGCGATGACCACGTCGCGAACCGCCCCGAGGACCCGTGAGAGACCCGTGCCCATGACGCTGGCCAGAAAAGCGCGGACGAAACCCCGTCGACGCTCGGGATCAGCGGAGGGATGGGGGCTCATGGGGGGGGCCGATGCAACAGGCGTGCCCAGGGTCCACGCCCACCGAATGCGCCTGCGCCGGTCCAGGCCGGTCCGCTGGATCTGTGATTGTGCGATGGGTGAAACAAAACGTGGATGCCGCGTCCTCCAGACCCGAACGGTCCCCCGAGTGCGGGTTAGCCTGCAACCCATGGCCCGGATCCTCCCATCGATCCTGTTGGTGACTGCCTGTGCATCGGGGGAGGAGATGCTCCCGGGCGATCTCGCGGCAGTGCCCCCGGTGGCTGCGTGCCTCATGCCCATTCCCCCTTGGCCAACCGAGGCAGCCGCCTATGCTGCCCTCAACCAGGACACCCTTCGCCTGTCCGGTCCGATCGGCGCGTCCGGTACGGGAGATCCGCCCCATGACTGCTGGAACGACGGCGGCTGGGTGCTCTGGTCCTCCGAACAGGCCGACCCGGTGGAGACCTATTGGGCGGTGGTCGAGGACCCCATCGCCGGCGACCACGTGGTGGCGGTCTCTCACCCGTCCCTGGCAGCCTTCCCGGTCTCCGAGGGCGTGGTGGAAGTGGCCTACCGGGTGTTCTTTCCGGCGGGCCGGGACGAGATCCCGCGTGGGTATCTGGAAGTGAGCGATGCATCCGGGACCGTGTCGTGGATGGGTCGGCACACGGAGCCGGAGTACAGCGATACCCCGGACCACGTGGCCCTCGAGACCGGGGATCTGCTCGCCACCTACGACTCGGGGTGCGGTGGGTGGGAGAGCCGGGGTCTGCGGGCCACCGTGGGGGGCTCCACCGCAACCCTGGAGCACGGCGAGACGGCGGTCCTGGACGGCCACGTGGTGATCCACGGGGGGTACGCCGCTCTTTCGAACTCCCAGCTCTCTGCGTGGACCTGCCCCGATGTGTTGGGCGAGTTCGGCGTTTCGGCCAGCGTCCTCCGCCTGACTGGTGGAAGCAGGTAGAACAGCCAGCCAGAGCCTGTTGCTCGGTGCCTCCGTCCGGTTTCTCGAATCGCAGCGGAGGGCCTTGCTTTCACTCGCCACCCCACCCGGGCTACCATCCCCCACAGATGACGGCGGGGCGACGCGCTGTGGGAGGTTGTTCGATGCGAAGGCTCATATACCTGATCGTGGCAGCGGCGTTGACGGGGTGTCAGTGCGGGGGGGGGAAGGCCGAATACACCGTCGGGGGTACCGTCGTCGGACTGGCCGGCACCGGGTTGGTCCTCCAGAACGTGGGCCGAGACGATCTGACCATCGACGAGGCGGGCGAGTTCACGTTCGCAACGGAGTTGGAGGACGGCAGCGACTACTTCGTGTCCATCGCCCAGCCGCCCACCGACGCGGCAGAAACGTGCGCGGTGGCAAACGCCGCCGGCACCTTGGAGGGGGCCGACGTCACCGACGTGATCGTCACCTGCGCCGTCGAGACGTTCTTCGTCCGCGGCTCGGTCACCGGGTTGGAGGGATCCGGTCTGGTGCTGCAGAACAACGCGACCTATGACCTGGCCGTCTTGCAGGACGGCGCCATCGTCTTCGCGACACCGCTGCCCGATGGCAGCCCCTACGAAGTCACCGTCCTGACCCAACCGTCCGACCCCGGCCAGACGTGCGCCGTCGCCAGCGCGACCGGCAACGTCGACGGTGGCGATGTGTTCGACGTGCAGGTCACCTGCACCACGGACCCGACGTATGGCATCGGGGTGACGGTCACCGGGCTCATCGGCCCAGGGCTGGTGCTCCAGAACAACGGCGCGGACGACCTGATCGTCGACTTCGACGGAGACCACGTGTTCTCCACCGAGGTCCCCGACGGAAGCGGCTACGACGTGACCATCAAGACCGTGCCCCCGGCGATGGGGCAGCAGTGCGCAGTCCAAAACGGGACGGGCACCGTCGCCGGCGCCGACGTGGGCGGGCCGGGCGGACCGACCCTCGTGTGCCAGTGCGCGGACTGGACGGTGGACGTCTTCCCCGAGACGGACATCTTCGGTAAATCGGCGGTCAGTTCGTCCCACTGGGTGCTGTTCGCCGAGTCGGGCGAGGACGGGAACGACGACCACATGAAGCTCTACGCGCGCTGTGGCGACGTCGCGCACCTCATCGGGCAGACCGGAGACTACGCCTGGGGACTCGGGGGCGCGACGATCGTGGGATTCGGTCCGAAGAAGGCCATCAACGAGGCTGGTTCCTACGCCTTCCAGGCCGAATACGACGCCCTGACCATCCTGATGATCTCCACCCTGCTCGCGATCAACGAGAGCGGGCAGATCGCCTTCAAGGCGTACCTGTATCGGGAGGGCGAGGGCTTCGAGGCCTCGGAAGCGCTGCTCCGCTACACCCCCGGCGTCGGTTCGGAGGTCCTGGCCTACGAAGGCCAGGACTACTGCGAGAGCGGCCCCTGCCAGCCGATCTACGAGATCGACTGGGAGGACCAGCTTCCGTTCA
Source organism: Deltaproteobacteria bacterium (assembly GCA_019307545.1). Lineage (GTDB taxonomy): Bacteria > Myxococcota_A > UBA796 > UBA796 > JAFDJI01. The sequence goes on from JAFDJI010000331.1 coordinate 3,841, forward strand.
ACGACGCGGGCCACCTGGTCGCGGTCTTCGAGTTGGACAACCTGGACGAGGACTGGGACCAGCGCACCGCTGTCGTCCTGATCCGCGGGCCGGGCGACTGGGAGGAGATCGCCCGCGTCGGCGGGCTCGCGGTGGGCGGCGGGCGCTACCAGACGGTCACCAACCCGGTCATCAACAACGCGGGCACCATCGTGTACCAGGCTGAGGAGTGCGCACCCGGATCCGACACCGACACCTCGGACGGGATCAGCTGTGGCAACCCCGAGTCGACCGCCGGCATCGATCGGATCGTGCAGTGGACGCCTACCGGTCAATCGGTCATCGCCAAGGGCCACGACGCGTTGGCCGGCGACGGGTGGTTCCAAGGCTTCGCGGGGTACCACTGGCAGCTGCTCGACAACGGAAACCTCTACTTCAAGGCCGGGATCGGGGGACTTGCGCCTCCCGACACGGATACGAACGATACCGTGGTCCCCTCCGAATACGATGCCGAGGGCCTGTTCGTCTGGGACGGTAGCCTGACCGAAATCGACCGGACGATCGTAGAGGAGGGCATCTCCTTCTGGACCGCCATCGACGATGGCACGTTCTTCTACCGGATCGGCAACGAGAGCGAGGATGCGGAGCTGTGGTGCTGGACGGAAGCCGACGGCAAGCGCAAGATCCTCGCCCCGGACGACTTCCTCGACAGCAAGACCGTCGACAACGTGCACATGACCCCGATGTCGTTCCAGCACCAGACCACCGAGGGCGGCGAGATCGTCCTTGGGGTCACCCTCGACGGACAGCGTCGTCAGGCCGTGTTGACCTGTCCCCCCGTGGTGCGTTGAGCCTCGGTCTGGCGCCCAAGCTCGCACTCACCGTGGTTCTCGTGGTGGGGTGCGTGGGCGACCCCCGAGATACCGGAGTCCCGCTGGAGCCGGAAACCGAGGGGGGCCCCTCCTCGGCGCCACCGGCAAGTCCAGCCCCGACCGGACACCTGGACGAGGGGGCCGATTTCCACCATCCACCGCGGCCGCGCGAGCCCGGGGACCTCGTCGTCCTGGTCACGAATGCCGAACAGAAGTTCACCGGGGTCGAGGTCGTCTGCCCCAGCGGCTTACGGAACCACGAGCCCCTCGCCGTCGACCGCGCCCACTTCCACGGGTTTGCACCAGAGGCCTGCAATCTCCGCTTCAAGGGCGGCGGGCCGGCGGCCCTCTTCGGTCCGGTGACCTCTGGCCAGGTGCTGAGATGCTCCTTCGAGAGCGGCACCCCGGAATGCACCCCCATCGACGACGTGGAAGTGGGGCCCGAGGAGGTCGCGGACCTCGTGGTGACGCTGTCACCGGAGCAGTCCTTCAACAATGTGGGGGTGGAGTGCTCGAGCGGATTCCACCAAGAGCATCCCGCCGAGGCCGGTGCGCTCACCTTTCGGGACGTACCGGTCGCGGCGTGCGTGCTCATCTTCCGCGGCCAGGGATCCCCCGAGCGGCACCACCCGGTGTCGGGGGGGCAGACCCTCACCTGCGACTTCGAGGGACGCAAACCGATCTGCAGGTGACGGGGCTACTCAATCACCGCCTCGCAGCGGGCGTCGTCGCCCGTGATCGTGCAGCGGAGGGTGGCGGCTTGCGGCAGGACTTCGACCACGGTCCGGGGCCCGCCGCCCTTGAAGTGCAGGGCACACCCCGTGGAGGGGAACGCGGGCAGCGTCGCCACACCGTCCCGAACGGGCACGTGCACCCGCCATCCTCCTGGGCACACCGCCTCCACGCCGGCGTAGGACCGCCCCGGCGCATCGACGACCACATGCACCTCCGTCTGCGGTAGCTCCGCGAGGCTTGGCCAGTCACGGCTCTCGATGTGCAGCACGAGCAGCGACGCGGCCAGTGTTGGCGTGGTGACCAGCACCCCCATCGTCACGAACTGCCGCAGGCGAATGGTCAGACCCATGCGACGGCAGCCGTCCAGCCACAGCAACCCGGCGAGCGACCCGATGGGCAACAGCCGCGGGCCCAGATCCCCCCCGATGAGCATCGCGAAGATCTCGGGGCGCCCGGTTTCGGGAAGCGACTCCAGCGCGAGCAGGTTCAGGATCGCCATCGGGTGGTTGTTGAGCATCGAGGAGCCGACCGCCGCGACCGGCCCGATGAGACCGATGCTGGCGCCATCGTACAGAGACGCCAGCAGCCCCACGAACCCAACGTTTCGCAGGCCCAGGGCGATGACGACCACCGCGAACAGGAAGGCGAGGATGTTCCATGCGACGCCGCGCACCACGGTCTCGCGCAGGGGGACACCGCCGCCGGTCCATGCGATCAGCACCGCGACGACCGCACCCACCACCGCCACGATCCAGATGCTCGGACCGTCGACCATCGCCACCACCGGGTAGGCTGCGACCACCGCGAGCAACAGACCGATCATCCACCGTTGCTCCGAGCGCAGGCGCTCCTTCGGGGGTTGGTGATCGGTAGAGGGGACCTCCGCGAGGCGACGGCCGAACACCAACCGGAGCACGGCGAAGGCGATGACCCACCCGACAAGCGCGATGGGGACCATCCAACGTGCGTACTGGTTGAAGTTCACGTCGGCGTAGTCGGCCACGATCATGTTCATCGGGTTGGAGACCACGAACGGCGCGACCCCGACCGCCATGAACACCGCAAACGCGAACGGAGCCCGCAGGTCCGGCCGGTCGGGGTATCTCTCCTGGACCAGTGAGAGCACCAGCGGCGTCATCAGCAGCACCATCGCGTCGTTGTTGAGCACCGACGATGCCACTGCGCTGAGCAGGAACACGTACAGGAACAGCTGTTGCGCAGACGTATCGGAGCGCGAGAACAAGATGCGCGCCAGACCGCGGAGCACGCCGAGTTGCATCGCCGCCGAGGTCATCACCATGATGGCAACGATGGTGGCGAACGACCGCCACAGCTCGGCGCCGGTGGCCCACACCTCGGCGGGCGACACCACCCCGACGAGCAACAACACCATCATCCCGGCCAACGCGGCCTGCGCCGGCCCCAACCGCCAGGTCGACCCCACCCTGGGCCGGGTCACCGCCACGGTCACCGTGAGCGCCAGCGTCGAGTAGGTGATGACCTCGTCCATCCACCCAGCCTACTGCGGCCGCGTTCCAGCGTCTCCCACCGCCTCCTGCCTGCCCTGGTAGGCCGCGACGGCGCGCCGCAGGGCCTCCTCCAGCGTCTCACCCATCTGCGCCTCCCCGCGGAACACCACCACCACCCGCTTGAGTTGGGTGACAGGGTTCTGCTGGGACCGAATGAAGATCGGCTCCACGTAGATCACCTCGCCGTCTACCACCAGCGAGGTGGTGTGGCCGCGGATCACGTCCGTGCCGAGACGGTTCCACCAGGAGATCTGCTCCGAGATCGCCGGATCCTGGTCGATGGCCGCGTCCGCCTGCTCCGGGCCGAGGTGGTACAGACCCTTGGGCACCTGCAGCACCACGATGCGTCCGTAGTCCTCACCGTCCTGGTAGACGAGCGGGATGGCCCGCAGGTTGAGCGACTTCTCCGGGGTGAACACCATCCCGAGAGCGAACTGCACGGGCTCCTTTGCCGCAGGGATGCCGCCCTGGCCGGTCTCCAACAGGAAGTTGTAGGGCTCGATCGAGAACGAGATCGCCCGGCCGCTGTCCATGATCGGCCCCAGCACCTCGTCACCGTCGTCCCACTGGTCCTCCATGTTGAAGAAGTACATGGGCTCGTTCATGTGGTAGTAGATGTAGACGTCGTCGAACTGGATGTGGAAGAGCTGCAGGGGGTAGGTGAGCTGCTTCCTCACCCCCGTGGGCATCTGGTCGCCGGGGGCGAACAGGTCGGGGTAGATGCTCGCCCAGGTCGCGACCACCGGGTCGTCGGAGATCTTGTAGAAGGCGACCTTTCCCGTGAACGCGTCCACGGTGGCCTTCACGGAGTCCTCGACGTAGTTCACGTTCACGATGGGCCGGGGGAACAGGGCGCGCTCGTCGGACTTGTCCCCGAGCGGCTTGAAGACACTGTAGGGATAGCGGTCGCTCACGGTGAGCGCGTTGACCATCCAGGTGATCTCGCCGTCGATGGTCACCGCGTAGGCATTGGTGTCGAAGTACAGGAAGGGCGCTACCCGCTCCAGCCGCTCGATGGGGGTGCGGTAGTAGTGCACCCGGGTGGTGTCGACGATCAGGTCGCTGAACAGGACCTCCAAGAACTGCCCACTCCGCCAGCCGAGCACGAACCGCTTGAGCAACGTGTCCACGTGGATACCCGCGTCCACACCCGGGGGAAGGAGCAACACCGCCCGGTCCTGCTCGGTCGGGTAGTCGAACTCCTCCATGTATTGGACGTTGCTGTAGGCCATGGTGGAGGCGCCCTCGCCGTAGTAGACGCGCGGGTTGTCCACCCTGAGCTCCGGATACCGCGTCTCGGTCGGGATGTTCTTCGCGGCGTAGATCGGCCCCCCCTCGGGGCTGATCTCGGACGCCGGGGCGAGCACCAGGTCCCAGCCATGGGTGAAGAGCATGAACCGCTGCCCGAACCAGGCCAGCCACGGGTAGGGCTCGATGAGCGGTAGCTCGCGGACCGCGCTCACGAACATCCGCCTCTGGCCGTCGATCTCGTAGCGCACCCAGTCGATGCCGAGGAAGTCGTAGTAGGTCCTCAGCTTCTGCTGCTGGCGCAGGATCTCGAGGGTCGGACCGTAGACCGTGGAATCCCCCCCTGTCTTGAGGATGCGATCGGCGTGCTGCGGGTCGAGGAATCGCTCCAGGTACGAGGTGTAGCCCGGCCACAGGGGGGCATCGGTGAGGGTGGGGCTCGCGAGTAGCGC
>JAFDJI010001003.1 GCA_019307545.1 Deltaproteobacteria bacterium
CAGCACGGCGAGGCGGGGGCAGAAGTCCCGCTCGCACCCCGTCGCTTCGGGGGTTTTCCCACCGGGGTCGAAGCACAGTCGGCCCAGGGCGGCCTTTGGGGACAGCCCGGTGAGCTCCTCGCAGACCAGGTTCACCTTCCGGATGGTGCCATCATCGTCCATGACCATCACCAGGTCGGGCAGGCTGTCGAGTAGCGCCTGCAGGCGGGCCCGCTCCTCGCGGATCACTTCCGTGACCCGGGTCTTCGTCTCCAGCTCTTCGCGCAGGTGCTGTGCGATGGCGTCCAGGTCCCAGAAGACCCGGGCCATGTTGTGGTCCATCACCCGCACCTGCGGTGGTCCCATCCGGTAGATCTCGTCTCGGACGTGGTCGTGGCCGGTCAGCTCGATGACCATCTCGAGGTCCGGCACCGACAGGGCCTCCTCGAGGTCGGTGAAGGTGCTCCAGCCATGCTCCCGGGCGAACCGCATTCCGGGCGCTTCCGGGTCCAGGTCCATCACCCCGAGGATTTCGAGGCTGAGCGTGGCCAGGCGGTGCTGCAGCGCCATTTCCAGCACGTCCCTGCAGCCGGTGCCTCCACCCACGAAGACCGTCTTCATCGTGGTTTCGCGGGAAAAATGAACATGGCTGGAGTGTAGCACCCGCGCGGAAAGAGACCGGGATGCGGGCTAGGCCATGATCCGCTGTAGAGATTCCTCGGCGGTTCGCCTGGTCTGCTCGTCCGGGTGGGTGCTTGCCATGGCGCGGATGGCGTCCACGGCACCTGGCGACCGCGACCGTATGGGCGGGCCCACCCGCCCCAGGGCCCAGACCACACCTCGTTCGATCGGGCCGGTCTGCTCCATCTCCTCGTGGGTGAGCGTGGAGATCAGGATGGGCAGGAACTCGCCTTGGAACGCTGGGCGACGGGTGAGGATCTCGCCCATGGCCTCCGGAATGCCAAAGGGGACGTTGCCCGACTCGTCGCTCATCGCCCACACGTAGCGTCGCAGCAACTCGCGCACGCGGACCTCGTCCACGAGATCCCGCTGGTCGACCAGGAAACCGATGGCCACCACCGCCCGCCACTTCTCCGCCTCGTCATGGCTGCACAGTCGGCCGGTGAGGTACCGAAGGATCGCGGACGGGCGCACCTGTTTCAGTGCCTCCACCCCGGCGGGGTGCTCTTGGGAGAGCAGGAGCGCGATGTCTGACTTGTGCAAGAAGGGCTCCAAGAGGTTGTGGTGACGCTACGAGTATCCTGCGGGCGATGTCGAAGTCGCCGAGCGGCTGGAGAGGATTCCATGAAAATCCAGGTTCGCCCCATCGGCTCGCGCCTGGCCATCGTCGTGCCCGACGCGATGCTCGAACAGCTCGGGATCGCGGAAGACACGCTGCTCGAGCTGAACCTCACCGACGACGGCGAGGGGATCGAGATCCGCCCGGTGCCGAAGGACGAGCCCGTGGGCGAATCGACGCAGTGGTTCGACCCGATCCAGAAGCGACTCTCACCCGCGGCCCGTCGGTTGCTGGACTTTCTCGAGGCGCACCCCGGCCACTTCTACGAGCCCGACGAGGTGCGGCTGGGGCGCAAGACGAGGTCGGCCTCCAAGGACGATGTGTTCATCGCCTGCGGTCGAGCGGCCCTCCACGACCCGCGAGTGATGATGGTGGCAGGCCGGATCGGGTACCTCGCGGAGGGTGTCGAGGCCGCGGCCATAGCGCCGGACTGGAGTTTCCAGCCGTTGAGGTCCCCCAAGAGCGACCGGGCGGCCCGCAAGGACGCCGTCGTGTTGCGTCACCTGAACGCCAACCGGGGTCGCCTCGTCCCCCGCGAAGAGGTCTACGCCGAGCTTCACCGCAAGTGGAGGGGCGAGGGCAGCATCCTGCTTCGCGATGTCGACGTCTGCGCGGCGCGGCTGGCCTTCGGCCATCCGGGGATCGTGGTGCACGGCACCCGGGTGGGCCTGCTACCGAAGGGGCTGGCGGGGGTCTCGGATCAGGGGATCTCGACGTAGCTGACACCGCCGTACATGGAGTAGGTACACCGGCCGGAGTTCGTCAGCTCCTTGATTGCGTCCTTGCAGGTCTTCTTGTTGACCTCCTTGTCGAAGGCCTCCGCCGCCATTTTCTGGAGCTCCCTGGGGGTGAACTTCTTCTTCCCCTTCAC
>JAFDJI010001004.1 GCA_019307545.1 Deltaproteobacteria bacterium
TCCTCCTTCGCAGCAGGTTTCTCCGCCTCGGCCACCGGCTTCTCCTCCTTCGCAGCAGGTTTCTCCGCCTCGGCCGCCGGCTTCTCCTCCTTCGCAGCAGGCGCCTTCTCGACCTTGGGCTTCGACGCGGGCGCGCCGCCCCCCCAGTCTGCCTCGATGGTGACTTCCCGGCCGCGGGCCGACAGCCACCCGCCGCGCACCTTGGGGTCGGGGCGAACGTCCCATCGCACCAGCACCGCGTCCCCGGTCCTCAAGGAGAGCTCGGAGACCGCCGCCCGGGCAGCATGCTCCGGAGAAGCGGCCTGGATCGATGCCCCGAGCTTTTCGACGTTGTCCGTCACGTAATACTGCACGTTTCGGGTCCTCCCGTCGGTTTCATGTGCGCCTGCTCCGCCGGCCAGCACCTTCGGCAGCGCCCCCTCTTCGCGGGGCATCCGCCGGGCGGCGTTCAGCAGGAAAGCAGGCCTGGTACGTTCATAGCACAAGGTGGAGTGCCCCATGCCGGCATCATCTTCTCGGCGCCACCTGGAGAGCCATCCCCAGAGCTACTGGTTCACCTTCTCCCCCGCCTTCACCTGGTCCTCCTGGGTCAGCCCCGAGAGGATTTCGATCTGGATGCCGTCGGACAGCCCCACCTCGATGTCCCTGCGCTCGAAGGACTGCGGCTTGACCTCCACTTCGACGTAGGGCGTGCCGTTGTCGAACTGGAGCACGCTCTCCTTGACCGCGAGCACCTGCTCCCGCCGATCGAGGACGATGGCGGCATTCGCGCTTGAGCCGGCCCGGATGAAGGTGCCCTCCTGAGGCTCGATGGCGGCCTCGATCTCGAAGAGCACCGCGCCCTCGTCGAGCACGCCCTTGGGGGAGATGTACTCCAACTTGCCCTCGAAGAGCAGGTCGCCCAGCGCACCCACGGTGACGTCGAGGTCCATTCCCTCGGCGATTTTGCCCACCTCGGACTCGTCGACCGTGCCCTCGAAGATCATGTCGCCCATGTCGGCAACCGTGGCAATGGTGGTGCCCGGGTTGAAGGTGTTGGTCTCGGTGACCGACTCCCCGGCTTCGACCTCGACCGCGAGCACCATGCCGGCCACCGTGGAGCGAATGTGGGTGGAGACGTCGGCGGAACCGCCGGCCTGGCCCTCCCGCACGATACGCAGCGTCCGCAGCGCGGCCCGGAATCCCTCCTCCCGCAATGCGTGGTCGGCGCGGCTCCGCTCCAGTTCCGCCGTGGACAGCGCCGATTTCGCGAACAGCGACTCGTCGCGGGTCAACTCCTCCTTCGCGATGTCGCGGGCGATCCGGGCCGTCTCCACCGCGCTCTCGGAGCTGGCGAGGGTTCCGAGGTCCGGGATGATGCGGATGACCGCGATCAGGTCGCCCGCCGCCACCTCGTCGCCCGGCTCCACCGCGAGCCGGTCCACCACCCCCGACACCCGTGACTTGATCTCGACCTCGTTCCTGGGAACGATGGCGCCGGTGGCGACGGCCTTCTTGACGATGTCGGTGACGAAGGGGGTCTCCGTCTCGTAGATCACCGGCTTCTCCCGCGCCTTGATCACCAGGAACGCCAGGGTGGCGACGAAGGCGACGAGGACGCCGAAGCCGATCAGGAGGGGTAACAGCCGCTTCATCCACTACTCCGCATGCAGGGCCTGGACCGGGTTGAACGCCCGCCAGGGCGCCGGCCACCAGCAACACCACTCCTGCGAGCAGGGCGGCGGCCAGATCCACCTGTGGCTGCCCCATCGTCTCGTGGTTCGGTCCCACCACCATGCCCGCCAGCTCCAGCGCCACCACGGCTGCCACCAACCCCGCGTACCCCGCCACTGCGGTGAGTACGAGCGACTCCTGCAGCACCATCCCCACCACCGACGCGGGCGTCGCGCCCACTGCGCGGCGAAGGCCGATCTCCCGCGTCCGCTCCTGCACGACGATCAGCATGATGTTGCTCACCCCGACCACCCCGGCGGCCAGGGTCATCACCCCGACGAACCACACGAAGAGCCGGATCCCGCGGAACAGCACCGTGATCTTGCGGAACTCCTCCTCGGCGTTGAAGGCACCGATGGCGTTCTCGTCGTCGGGGTGGACCTTGTGACGCTCGGCCAGCACCTTGCGCGCTTCGGCCTCCAAGTCGCTGCCGGTGACGTCGGGACGGCCGGTCATCGCAAACCACGCCACGTGGTCCCCGTAGTTGAACACCCGCTGAAAGGTGGTGAACGGGATGTGGATGGTGGCGTTGTACCGGTCCGCCCGGTCGTCGTTGCCGGAGGCGTGGAACATCCCCACCACCTGGAAGTACACCCCCCGCACCCGGAGCGACTGCCCGATGGGGTCGGTGGCGTCCACGAACAGCTCGTCGTAGACCTGCCGCCCGATCACCGCGACCTTGCGGTACTCCTGTACGTCGATGTGGTTGACGAACCGCCCCTCCTCGAAGACCATCGGCTGGATGTGGCCGAACTCCGGCATGTCTCCCATCACCGAGTAGTTCCCGGTCTTGTTGCCCCGGACGACGTTGGCCCCCCCGCGGTGCCCGCCGAGCTGGTTCCGAGGCGCGAGGAACTCGATTCCCGGCAGCTCGGCGAGTGCGGCGGCATCCGCGTTGTCGTAGCGACGTAGACCGAGTTGGTGGCGAACCCCGACATGCTGCGCTTGATGCCCCGCTCCAGCCCGTCCCCGAAGCCGAGCATCACCACCAGCATGAACATCCCCCAGAACACCCCGGCGGCGGTGAGGAAGGTGCGCAACCGGTTGGAGCGCAAGGTCACCGCAATCTCGGTCCAGCGGTCGAGGTCGAACATCACTCGTCTCGCAGGGCGATGACGGGGTTGACGCGTGCGGCGCGCAAGGCGGGGAACAGCCCCGCCAGGGCGCCGAAGATCACCACCAACGCGGTGGCGAGGAGCACCGCGGGCAGGTCCACCTCGGGGTTGCGGAAGTACTCGTTCTCGGGCAAAGCGCGATTGACGGCCTCCACGATGGCGACCCCCGCGACCAACCCGGCGTAGCCGGACACCGAGGTGAGCACGATGGCCTCTTGCAGGATCATCGACACGATGGAGCCGGGGGTGGCGCCAAGCGCCTTGCGGAGCCCGATCTCGCGGGTCCGCTCCTGGACGGAGACCAGCATGATGTTGGACACCCCGACCACCCCCGCGAACACCGTCCCGATGCCCACGATCCACACGAACCCGCGGATCCACACGATGATCTGCGCGACCTCGTGGTACCGCTCCAGGTTGTTGCGGACGCGCAGCGCGCGCGGGTCCTCCGGGTCGAAGTGGTGGCGTTCGGCGAGCACCTCGCGCACCCCATCGGCAATCGCGGCGCTCTCCTCCACGCTGGCGCCGCCGATGGTGAACATGATCTGGTGCACCCGGTCGCCAGCACCGTAGGCGACCTGAGCGGTGGTGATGGGGATGTAGATCTTGCGTAGCTCCCCAGGGCCGCCGACGTCGTGGAACACCCCCACCACCCGGTACGGGATGCGGTTGACCTGGATGTACTCCCCCAACGGGTCGGAA
>JAFDJI010000332.1 GCA_019307545.1 Deltaproteobacteria bacterium
CGAGGTCCTCGGCCACGTCGGAGCCGAAGTCACCGGACAGCTCCAGCCGGCCGCCCGTGCCGGACTCGGGGCGTGACTCGCGGGAGTCCAACTCGAGAAAGAGCCCCACCTCGGCAAGGGTGTACCCGCTGTCGAAGCCCGGGATCTCCGCGGTGTCGAACTCCTCGGTGATGGTCGCGTCGCCGAGGATGCCCAGGCCGTCCTCGAACCGGTTGCGCTCCACCCAGGCGCGAATGCCCACCGCATCGAGATATCCGAAGGACAGCGTCCCCTTCGCGCCGCCCCCGAGCTGATCGCGGAAGTAGCGGGTGCGCTCGTCGAAGGTGACCGGGCCGAGCCCGAAGAACACCCAGTCCGGGCGCCCGTTGTACACGAAACCCACCCCGACCGAGCTTCCCGCGAAGGGTGTATCGGGAGTGCGCTCCTCGCCCCCGATCGGTACCTCGGCCTTGAGGTTGACCTTCCACCACCGGCTGCCGCCCCAGGCCACGTGGAAGACCCCGTCCACCGCGTGTCCGAGGTTGCTCCCACGCATCATCAGCCCGATGCTGGTCCGAAACCCGAAGTCCACAAGGGTGGTGGGGAGGAAGGTGATGCGCTGTTCCTTGCCGATGGTGAGGAGCGCGTAGGCCTTGACCGGGATGTTGTTCTTCTCGGCCCAGATGGCGAACGCGCGGATCGGTGGGTAGAGCACGTACCGCTCGGCCACGTACAGGGGGGTGAGGACGAGGTGGGGCAACGCCAGGGCGGCGTCCGTGGCGGTGGTCGAGGGGTCCTCCCGGCCGTCGAAGTCCGGGGGGATTCGGTCCTCCTCCAGCGCCTCGGCCGAGCCGCGGGATTCCTCCAAGTCCATCGCCGCGGGCCCCCAGGCGCGCGCCGGGGCCTCTGCCTCCGCCTCCGCCCCTGTTTCCTGGGCGGTTGCCACCCCACCCCAGAGGACGATTGCGAGCGCGCAGAGGAGCGTCCTCATGCGACCTGTTCCTCGGGGGCAGCCTCGGCCGCGGCGGCCAGGGACCGGTAGTACCGCAGCACCAGCCATGCGACGCCTCCCCAGGCGAGGATGACCACCAGGTTGGTGACCGCGAAATGGAACACCCCGAACCCGAGCATGGTGGTCCCCACGAACACCAGCCCCGCGGAGAGCACGTCGCCCAAGCGGACGAAGAAGGTGTCGATCGCCTGCTTGGCCTTGTACTTCTCCTCGCGGGAGGTCGGAAGCCACAGCATGGCCTTGGCGGTGTTCATGACCGAGTAGTCGGTCATGTTCTCCGCAGACTTCGCCCACCGAATCATGGTGAAGCCCGCCCCCAGGCCGATGAGCCCATAGGCGCCAAACGCCACCACCGGGAGCGCGAAGACCACCCCCCCGATCCCCAGGTACTTCACGATCCGCGAGACGATCACCGCCTGGATGAACAGGGTCCCGGCGTTCACCCAGAAGAAGAAGTTGCCGTAGAAGGCCCCGATGAATGCCGCCGCATCCACGGTCGGGTCGAGGGCCGCGGCCGCCTCGGCGGCGTGCTGCACCGTACTGCCGAGGATGTACTCGCCGGTGGTGTTCACCAGGTTGAGCAGGATGAGCAGCACGGCCAACATGCGCAGGTAGGGGCTCTTGAGCACCAGGCCGAATCCCCCGCCCCGAGCGAGTTTCTCCCCGGAACGTCCCCCCTTGCCCCCCGATTCGCGCCGGTTGACCCAGGCGTAGAGCAGCAGGGTGGCCACCAGGATCCCGGCCGCGAGCTGCATGAGGTTGAAGGTCCCGAACCCCGACTTGAACAACACCTCGGCGACCTTGGACCCCGCCCAGCTACCCCCCGCAGCACCGATGGCGATGATGGGGAACAGCCGTTCGCCGGCCTCGCGAGGGTAGATGTCGTTCGCGTAGGACCAGAACTGGGCGATGATCGCCACGTTGAAGATGCCCACCCACACGAAGAACACGAAGCCGATGGGCAGCGCCGCCTGCCCCGCCGCGAAGAACACCTGGATGCACAGCGCGAAGAACAGGGTGACGCCGACGATCAACCTGAACCGGTCCACCCGCTCCGCGAATTTGCTGTACAGCGGCACGAACACCATCAGGACCCCCGCCTGGGCCGCCGAGGCGTAGGACTTCAACTCGGCGCCCCCACCGAGGAGGATCAGGGGCTCCCGCACCGTCTTGATCACGTAATACGAGAGCATGATCAAGAAGATGGTGGACAGGAGCAGCAGCACGCTGCCAGATTCGCCTGGGCGAACGTCGCTGAAGACCCGGAGCGCCCGGTCCAGGACACTGGGGCGCTTCGTCTCCGAACTCGTGCCTTGCGACTCGTCCACGAACCCTCCTGGGATGCGCGAGGGATGCCGGTGTCATCCCGGCGCCACGCGCTGGCATCCTAGCAAACCGGGTCCTCACGGGGTGAGGGTCGGGACCTCCACCGGGAGATGGCGCTCCCACCAGCGCTCGGCCTTCACAGCCGTCCAAGGCCGCTCCAAAGGGCACGCGTCCAGGCGGTCGCGTAGCGCCTCCATGGTCTGGGGACGGGCGTCGGGGTCCTTCGCGAGACAGTCGAGCACGATCCGATCCAGCGCCTCGGGCACGGCCATCTCGGCCACCTGGCTCGGTGGGATGGGTTTGTCGGTCAAATGGCCCTTCAAGATCGCGATGGCCGAGGCGCCCCCGAAGACCAGCTGACCGGTGAGGAGCCAATACAAGACGCATCCGAGCGAATAGACGTCCGAGCGCGCGTCCGCTGGCTGTCCGGTGGCCACCTCCGGCGCCATGTAGGCGGGGGTGCCCGCGATGGTGCCCGCCACGCTCTCCAGGCCGTCCCCGGAGAATCGGTCCCCCCCCACGGTCAGGTCGGCCTTGACCAACCCGAAGTCCAGCACCTTGGCGTAGTCGACCTCCAAGCCCATGCGACAGGCGTACAGGTTGGTCGGCTTGACATCGCGGTGGATCAGGCCGCGGCGGTGGGCCTCGGCCAGGGAGAGGCAGGTCTGCCGGATCAGGTGGATGGCGCGCTCCGCGGGAAGGGGCCCGAACTCCTCCACCAGGGCCTGCAGGTTCACCCCGTCCAACAGCTCCATCACGTAGAAGAACCGCCCGTCGTCGGCGACCCCGAAGTCGTACAGCTCGATGGTGTGGGGACACTGGAGCTCGCTGGTCGCCTGGGCCTCGCGGCGGAACCGGCGCATCACGTCGCCCGAGACCTTCGAGCCGCCAGAGAGCGCGTGCGGCCGGATGAGCTTGATCGCGGCGGGACGAGCCAGGAGCCGGTGCGACGCCAGCCACACCTCCCCCATCGCGCCGTGATCCAACAGCTCGATGAGGCGGTAGCTCCCCATTCGCGCCCCTTCCCTGAGGGCCAGGACGGCGCGCGCGGGGAACACGCTGAGCCCCGCCGCCACCAGGACCGGGACCACCAGGGCTGCCCACACCAGGGCCGAAGGGGAGGGCCGCACCCCGGTCAGGACCGCTCCCCCCACCGCAATCGGTAGGGTGAAGGCGGCGAGCAGGGCTGGCCAGACCGTCCCCAGGTGCGAACGGGGGGCCTCGAAGGGGTAGACCACCAGCCACAGGCACACCCAGGAGATCCCCATCGGAGGGGTGTCCCCCGGCCAGGGCCGCCACTGCTCCACCACCGCGATGCCGAGCGCCCCGACCACCAGGAAGATGGGGCTCAGGATGCCGATGTGCCGGTGCCGCAACTGCTTGAGCCGTGCCACCACACAGATCGTGAGGGCCACAAGGAGCACCAAGAGGCCGGTGAGCTGTTTCACCCCGGGGCCGAGGTGGATCCCCGTACCGGAGGTGATGGCGAGCACGGGCCAGAGAAGCACGAAGCCGACCGAGAACTCCAGGGTCACCATGGCGAGCTTTCGCTGCTCGTCGCTCGGGCCGGACGAGCCGGGCACCAAGCGCCCGATCGCGGATCCCATCGTGGAGCCGCTCTGGTCTCGAGCAAGCACCCGCGCCTCCTCACCAAGCCAGGTGCGGATGGATCGTGACCGGAAGTCGCAAGGCGCGTCAAACCATCACCACCCCACGCCGGGGGCGTAGGATCCCGGTCAGGCAACCCGAACCCGAGCCCCCGCCTATCGATGCTCCCGAACCTGAAACGCATCCGACCCGAAGAGACCCGCATCGTGGGCGCGGCCTTCTTCACCCTGTTCGGGGCGATGACCGGGCACCTGCTCATGGAGACGGCCCGGGACGCCCTGTTCCTGGCGTCGATTCCCCCAAGCCGACTCCCGTGGGTGTACCTGGGCGTGGCGATCACCGCCCTGGTGCTGGTCCGGACGCAGCGCGCCGTGCTTCGGCAGGCTCGAGGCGGAGGGTGGCTGGTGGGCTCCCTGATCGGCGGGGCCGCGGTGACGTTCGCATTCTGGCTGGGCCTGTCTCCCTCCGCCGTCGCCGGCCTGTACGCGCTCTACGTGTGGTCGGGGGTGCTGGTGACGGTGCTCGTGGTCCAGTTCTGGTCCCTGTTGGGCGACCTGTTCACCGTGCAGCAAGCCAAGCGGCTGTACCCATTCATGGGTGCCGGGGCCGTGCTCGGCGCGCTCACCGGGGCCGGGTTTGCCAATGTGATCGCCCAAGCCAGCGCGGACCGGAACCTGCTGCTCGCCGCCGCCATCACCTTCGCGCTGGCCGCCATCCCGGCGCGGATGATGCCGACCGTCCCACAGGAATCCCAGGAGCCACTCCCCCACGACGACACTCGGGAAGAACGCCACCTGTGGTCCCTCTTTCGAGGTCGCCCCTATGTCCGACACGTGGCCGCACTGGTGGTCGTGAGTGCGATGACCCTGACGGTGGTGGACTTCCTGTTCAAGTCGGCGGTCGTCGACACCATCCCCGCCGAGCGCCTGGGCGCCTTCTTCGCCCTGGTCTACTTCGTCCTCAACGCCCTGGCACTGCTGGTCCAGTTCGCCTTCGTCGGGCCGATGATGCGGCGCCTGGGCGTGACCTCTTCGCTCCTGGCACTTCCGGTGCTCCTCGTCCTCGGAAGCGTTGGGCTCCTGGTGAGCGGTGGGATTGGGGCCGCGATCGCGCTGAAGGCCGCGGACGGGGTCCTGCGCCACAGCATCAACCGAAGCGCCTCCGAGCTTCTGTACGTGCCCATGCCGGACC
>JAFDJI010000333.1 GCA_019307545.1 Deltaproteobacteria bacterium
GTAGCGACGGACACCTCCCCTCGCTATCGGCTCCGCACCCGCCTTCCCGTCACCCGGATCCCGGTGGAGGACTGCGCGACGTCTCCCACGTGGCGGGAGGAGCAGGTGCTCGCGGGACAGGACGGCCCGGTGCGCCTGGTGCTGGTCATGGACGTGGACGACGGGCGGCGCGTCCACTCCGAAGTCGTCGTCCGAAGGGCTTCACCCGAGGGCTGGTCGGAGCAGGTGCTGCTGGAGCCGGCGCCGTCGCGGTTGATGGACGGGGGTGCGGGTCCGATGCTCGCGCTCACCGAGCGGTTCGAGGACAAATGGGTCGTGGCCCACCTCGACCGTACCGGTGCACCACCGGATTGCGAACCGATCCCCGGCCAGAAGGTATGGACCTGGAGCGACCCCGACGGGCGGTGGGTCCCCCACACCGGGCGCGACGCCCTGGGTCTCCTCGCCCAACGGGGGCTGTGGCGGCTGGCCGGCGACGACGGCTGGATGCTGCTCCTGTCCCAGGAGGATGAGGAAGACGCCGAAAAGCTCGCCTGGCGCAAGCGCCGCCTGGACCGGACCAGCCCCGAGCCCCTCCACACCCTCACTTCATCCGAGTTCCCAGGCCTGAACCCAGGCTTCCTGGTGGTGACCCCCGCTCCGTGGCCCACCCGCGCCGAAGCGGACCTGGCGCGGACCAAGGCAACGAAGTGGCGGCGGTCCTACGTCAAGAAGGCCTGGACGGCCCCCGACCCCTGTGCGGAGTGAGGGGGCTCAGCACCCGTACTGATCGACCCAAGCCGGCTTGGGTATCGACGCCGGGCCGGTGGTGGACCAGGACTTTGCCTCGGAGAGATTCCCGGTGGAGTCGGTGGTGTAGTAGTAGTACGCATGGTCGATGCAGCCGGACGGGCAGCCATTCGAGGCATCGTCGAACACGTAATGGTGGGTATCGCCATCGATGGTGACGCAGATGGTGGGCCCATCGCCAATGATGGAGTCGGGCTCGGCCCAGGTCACGCCGGGAAAGTTCGAGTACTCGTCGGCCAGATCCAGCAGGTCATAGGTGCCTTCAAACTCGATGGTGACCGAGGTCGTGTGCAGTTGAACGTCGACCATCTCGTACCAATCGTTGGCGCAATCCCAGTCGGTGTAGGTGCCGTTTGCCATCGCCTGGAGGGTGGTCAGGTCACCGCCGACCACAAGGGTGCGTCCGTCATGCGGAGCGAAATAGGTAATGTTCTCCAGGCTGGTCTCTGGGTCCTGCCGGATCGCATGGACGTCACTCGCCAGGCGCGTGTAGAGGACCTCATCGGCCGTGAAGCCGGGATGGAGAGCGATCGCCAGCAGCTCCATCAGGGGTTCGGCGCGCGGGGTGGCGTCGAATTCGGCAGGGGAGGCCAGGCCGCTGAAGCCAGTGCAAGGGACCGGATCGGTGTCCCCGGTGTCGTCGGTGCCGGTGTCGTCGATACTGGTGTCGTCCGTTCCGCCGTTGCCGCCACTTGGGTCACACCCACCACAATCGGTGTTGGAGATGGCGGGGACGGCGAAGATAATGGCGAGCGCTGTGGACTTCCACATAGGGGACCTCCAAAACATCACAGCAATAAAAGCGACGCTCCTATAGCCGATCCTGCCGAGTTCGCCACCCCCGCGTTGGAGTCCGGAGGCACAAACGAACGTCTCCGCGGGCCTACATTGCGCGTTGCGCAACGACCATCCGCGTGACACAGATCGACGGCGGCCCGACCCGGTGGCCACGGAGTGAGCGGATGGCAGCGCGTATCGGAGTCTCCGCCCTGGCCATGCTGGTGCTCACCGCCTGACCTGTCCTGGGTCACCGAGGGTCGGCGACCCGGCCCATGAACAGGATGGAGCCGGTCAGGTCGTCACGAATGAGAAACAGGAAGGGGTGGTCGGCGGTGAAGGCGAGCGGCTCTACGACCGACTCGAAGCCGACCACCACCGCGGTGGCGGCAGCCGCCTCGGTACCCTCCTCGTCCACGCTCACGAAGGCCTTGTGGAAGGCGCCGGTGATGCACAGCCCCTCGGCATGCGCCTCGTCGGTGAGCCCGGTGAAGTCCGCAGCGGTACAGTCGAACGCCAACTCCATCCCGAGTTCTCGGAGCACGGGGACGAGATTGACGCGCTTGGTGAACTCGAACTTCGGCAGGGTGACCTGCAACTCGGAGGCCTGCTCGACGGAAGCCACCAACTCGCCGAGACGCTCCGGGGTCAGCTCCGCCTCGAGGTCGGGCAACCCGTCGTGGGTCTCGGGGAGCAGCACGACCATCGAGACCTCGTCGCTGTCGTAGGGCAGGCGCAGGACGCCGACGTCCTCGGCCCAGCCGACCTCGGCGGTCTCGAACTCCGCCGTCATGAGCGACGCGGAAACGCTGGAGCCGTCCGCGAGGGTGAAGCCACCGTCATAGGTGTTGTCGGGGTCGAAGGCGGTCGCCCAGTCGCCGAGGAAGTAGATCGCGTTGACCAGAACCATCCGGGTGAGTCCGTCGATGGAGCCTGGCGGAAGGAGGTCCTCGATCTTGCCGCGGGTCTGGTCCTCGACCCAGCTGTTGATGTCGTTCCGGCAGCCGTCCGGGTCCGCGCTGAAATCGCAAAGCTCCATCGCTGCGCCGTAGTGGTCGGCGGTCACGGTGAGGAAGTCCTCCTGGACCGGCCACCCGTCCTGCCCCCAGAGCTGGTTGGCGATCTCGAGGGTGTAGGGGCGGTTGAAGTCGCCGTTCAGGTCCTGGATGAGGGCGCCGAAGTGCTCGTGGAAGTCTGGCTCCGCCATGTCGATGCGGAGCGTTTCCATCATTTCGGTTTCGGTGTCGCCGTTGGTGCCGGCCAGGGTCATCCCGAAGGCCGCAGAGACCGAGAACGGCGAAAAGAAGACGTTGCCCTCGTCTCGGGCGATGACCTGGTAGGCGTCCAGGGCAAAGGCCGTGTTGGCGTCGACGACCTCGCCCATTTCACCGTTGGCTTCGGTGATCACGCGGCCCAACTCGGCTTCGAAGCAGCCGGTGAGCCCGATCAGGGCGGCGGCGGTGACCACGTTGCGGATGGAGCGGGTCATGGTGGTTTCTCCAAGAAGTCGTGTCCCGCCGAGGCCCAGAGCAAGCGGCGTGCCACATAGAAAACGGTGCTTCTTCCTATATCGCTCTCTGCATAGGGCGTCGGACCAGGACAGCCGCGTCGCGGTCGGTGGGGTCGAGGCGCCTCCACAGGACGGGTCCGATAGACTGACCGTCCGGGCCTGAAACCACGGCCACGATAGAAGACGGCCTCTGAGGTGTTGTAGGGGCAACCCCCCGCGGGAGATGCGATGTCGATGCTGCTCGTGGCGATCCTCGCCTTCGTGGCCCACGCCGGCGGCGAGGAGGCGTCCTGCGCCGACGACCGGGCCACCACCGCCTACCGGGAGGGCTTCGCAGCCCAGCAGGTGCTGGACACCGAGAACGCCATGGCGGCCTACGGGCTGTGCCTGGAGATCGAGCCCGGGTGCGTGCCATGCCAGTACGAGTTGGGGTGGACCCACTGGTCCCGGGCGGAGTGGGCGGCGACGGTGAAGGCCTGGGAGCGCACCCTGGAGTTGCAGCCCGACCACAAGGCCGCCGCCACCTGGATGGCCCGGGCGAAGGAGAACCAACAGTCTGGCGGAGCGCTGGTGACCGCGGGAGGACTGCGGGTGCCCATCGGGACCGACAGCGGGGCCGCGGAGGCCCCGGTTCAGTTGGAACTGGTGGGACGGTTCCAGAACTACAACCCATCTCCCACCCACGAGGCAGACCACTACGACCCCGACATCTACTCGCCCAAGTCGGCGCGGTTCCTCTCGGACGGGTCGAAGGTGTACGTGAACTCCCTGGAGGGCCTGAAGACGGTGGTCTACGACCCGCGGACGCTGACCAAGGTGAAGGTGATCCGCCACGCCTTCGGTCCGGACGACGCAACGCTTTTCCACGGACAGTCCACCGTGTTCGGCTATCCCTACCTGAAGCGCTCCCCGGCCGGGGACCCGAACCAGTTCGCCGGAAAGCCGGTGGAGAGCGCGCTCTCGCACGACGAGCGGTACCTGTGGGTGCCCTATTACCGGCGCGACTTTGACTACGGGGCCGGCTCCCCCTCCGCGGTGGCGATCATCGACACCCGCACCGACGAGGTGGTGCGGGTGATGCCGACCGGGCCCATCCCCAAGTACGTGGCCATCTCCCCCGACGACCGCTGGGCGGCAATCGCCCACTGGGGCGACAACACCTTGGGGCTCATCGACATCTCCTCGGGCGATCCGCAGCAATTCCGCTACACCGAGGAGCGGCTGGTGGTGGAGTACGTGCTCTCCCAAGAGGGCCTGACCAGCGAGAACCGCGACTCTGCCTGCGGGTTCTGCCTGCGCGGAACGGTGTTCACCCCCGACAGCGCGGTACTCCTGGTCGCGCGCATGGGCAACGGCGGCATCGCCGGGTTCGAGGCGGCCACCGGACGCTACCTGGGCACGGTGGAGGGGATGCAGCCCACCCCGCGTCACCTGGTGACCTCGCCCGACGCGACGTGGCTCTACCTGACCTCCAACCGGTCCGGGTACGTGTCACGCTTCCCCATCGCGCGGCTGGTTGAGGCACTCAGCGCGGCCAACGGCGAGCACGTCCCGGTGGAGGGTTGGGAGGAGGTGTTCGTGGGCGGCGGGGCTCGCACCCTGGAGGTGTCGCCCGACGGCCGGTACCTGTTCGCCGCGGTCAACGGGCGTGCGGAGGTGGTTGCGGTCGATGCCTCCGCGATGGAAGTGGTCGCCCGCTCCCGCACCGACAGCTACGCGGTGGGGCTGGCGGTGTCCCCAGACGGGCGGCAGGTGTGGACCACTTCGCAGGGGAAGGGCGGGAAGGGCGGCAACTCTGTGTGCGTCTTTGAGGTCCGCTACGCGGGGGCAGCAGCCGACACACCCTCCGAGCCGACCCAAGAGCCAAAGGCTGGGGAGCCGTAGCGCCGGTCGCGCGGGATCCGGCGGCAGGCCGCCGCAGCGAGGTAGGGCGCCCCGGGGACAAACCCACCAAGGGTAGACCGCAAGCGACACAGGTCGAACGCTCGCGCGCGAGAGGCAAGCCAGGTCGAACGCTCGCGCGCGAGAGGCAAGCTCCC
>JAFDJI010000334.1 GCA_019307545.1 Deltaproteobacteria bacterium
CGAGGTCAGCTCCAACATGGTCACGTTGGACATCAGCAGCGACTGCTTGAACCGGCCGAACCGACCCCAGTCGGCGTAGGCCCGGGCGACCAGCACCCGTCCCTTGTCCGTGATTCGCTTCATCAGGGCGTCGATGTCGAAGCGACCCAGCCCTTCCTTTTCCGCACCGGCAGCAATGTTCTCGAAATCGATGAGAACCGCGAGGTTCGTTTCCAAGTTTTTCTCCCGCGAATTGCGCCTGGATGTAGCCTGGGCGCTGGTTTCGCGCTGTGGGTTCACCCGACGGGTGGCGGGATTCCGCGCGGGGCCGTCAGGCAGTGGCGAACGCGTTCCGATACCCGTCGCCGCAAGTTCCGTATTCCGGCACCTCTGTGGGCACAAGCGGTGGCGCTCAGTTACTCCAGTCCCCATGAGCCGACCAGGAGTGGGTGATGACGTCGTTCCGCAGGTTCGCGGGTACTCAGCGCTACATCGCAGACGAGGGGCTGATGGCCTCCGTGAACGCGGCGGTGGTCTTGGAGCGACCGCTGTTGGTCAAGGGGGAGCCCGGCACCGGGAAGACGCTGCTCGCCACCGCGGTGGCGGACGCCCTCAACAAGCCCCTGTTCACCTGGTACATCAACAGCCGCTTCGGTGACCACGACGTCTCGGACATCCGCCAATACATCAAGCTCGGAATCCTTGGGCGGGCCTTCGATTCCGAGGAGCAGGTGGTGCTGCTCATCGATGAGATCGACAAGGCGGACATCGAGTTCCCGAACGACCTGCTGCGGGAGCTGGACGAGATGCGCTTCGACATTCCGGAGTTGGACGAGACGGTGATGGCGAAGCACCGCCCCATCGTCGTCATCACCTCGAACGCGGAGAAGGAGCTGCCCGACGCGTTTCTGCGGAGGTGCGTGTTCCACTTCATCGCCTTCCCGGACCGCGGGCGGATGCAGGAGATCGTGCGGGTGCACCACCCGAGGCTCGACGACGCCCTGCTGGATGCGGCGCTCAACCGCTTCTTCGCGTTCCGAAAGGTCGGCGGCCTTCGCAAGCCTCCGTCCACATCGGAGTTGATCGACTGGCTCACCGTGCTGGTGAGCGCAGGAGTAGACCCCGACGACGTGCTCAACTCCGACCCGTTCCTCGGCGTGCTCTTCAAGCAGGAGCAAGACGTGGCGGCGGCGATGGGACGGCGACGGAGGCCTTACTGAGGGTCCAGGCCCCGCCCCAGGCACGGTTCGACGGGGTGCGATAGCAGATCATCGATGTTCTCCGACTTCCTGTACAACCTCCGCGACCAGAAGCTGTCCATCGGGATCGGTGAGTGGCTGACGTTCCTGGGTGCCCTTCGCAAGGGCCTCGCGACCGACCTGGACGGGATGTACCACCTCGGCCGCTCGCTGCTGTGCCGTTCCGAGACCGAGTTCGACCAGTATGACGTGGCCTTCGCGGTCACCTTTGCTGGTGCCGCGCTGCCGGAGGAACTCCGAGAAGAGCTCGCGCAATGGCTGGAGCGGGTCTGGCAGGCGGAGCCGGGCGAGGTCGTCGATTGGGGGGGTGTGGACCCGGAAGAGCTGATGCGCCGGTTCGAGGAGACCTTGCGGCAGCAGCGCGGCGAGCACCATGGCGGCAATCGGTGGGTGGGTACGGGCGGCACCAGCCCCTATGGCCACTCGGGGCGTGCCCGGCACGGCATTCGGGTGGGCGGAGAGGGTGGCGGGGGTCGCAGCGCGGTGCGCACCGCGATGGAGCGGCGGTGGGAGAACTACCGCGGTGACCGCACCCTGGACGTTCGCGATCTGAAGATGGCCCTGCGCGCACTCCGCAGTCTCGCTCGGGAAGGGGAGTACGAGTTGGACCTCGACGAAACCATCGAGAAGACTGCTCGAAACGCAGGCGATATCGAGATCATCGAGCATCGCGCCCGGCGGAACCGGCTCAAGGTGGTGCTCCTGATGGATGCCGGCGGCTCGATGACCCCTCACGTCGACGAGGTGGAGAAGCTGTTCAGCGCCGCCAAGCAGATGAAGACCTTCAAGACGTTCCGGCACCTGTTCTTCCACAACTGCGTCTACCAGTACCTGTACGATGACTTCGAACAGATGCAGCGGGTCTCCACGCACGAGGTTCTCGCACGCCTCACCCCCCAGCACCGGCTCCTGTTCGTGGGCGACGCATCCATGGCGCCCTATGAGCTGTTCACCACCTTCTCCTGGCCGGACGATCGCGCGCTCGCGGGTGCCGACTGGCTACGGCGCTTCAAGGAACGGTGCCCCGCGTCGGTGTGGCTCAATCCGGACCCTCAGGACTACTGGCGTCATCCCACAGTGTCTGCCATCGGCAGGATCTTCCCCATGTATCCGCTAACCCTGGGTGGGCTACGGGATGGGGTGAAGAAGCTGCGGGCTCCAATCTAGGGTTCAGATTCCGAGCGCTTCGGCGACCGCCCGCCGCGAGCTGGTGAAGTCGAGCGCGGCCAGAGCCAGCTCATAGCGCCCCGGATCCATCACCGCCGGGTACAGGGCGACCAGCGCCTGCTGCTTGGTGCTATCGAAGGCACACATCTCGACGAGCGCCCGCGCCTCTTCCGTGGTGAAGCGGCCTTTTCGCGCGATGCGCTCGATGGCATCCATGCGCCCGGAGTCGAAGGACTCACGGCCCAGGATTTCCCGCGCATCCTGGTAGGAGAGACCGTTGTAGCCGTAGCTGCCACCGTGCCTCGGGTCGGTGTACGGCGTGTAGCTGTAGCCGGATCCGTATTGATGGCGAGACCTGTAGCCATGGCGGGACCCATTCCCATATTGGTTCCCACGGTCCGAGCCGTACCTCGAGTCGGTCCTGGCCCGGTCCACCGCGTATCGGGCGTTGCGGGCGTGGGTACGGATCTGTTGGCGGAGCCGGGGGCTGCGCACCTCCCTGGTGAGCGCCTCCAGGGCCAACAGCTCGGACTCGGCGGTGTACAGGTAGGTGGACGTGTCTTGGAGGGGAGGGGTCCCCAGGGAGGGCTGGCTGATCAGGAGGGCCAAGATGGCCACGGTCGCCCCGATTCGGAATCTCTGCATCTCAGGTCTCCACGGTGTGTGGTTTCCCGCAGGGACGCCCTGGGTCAGCGTGGATTCACCGAGAAGGGGTCCGGTTATGTCACGGTCCTTCGAGGGCTGTCTCCGACGAGGCGTGTTGCCCGTTTGCGGTCAGGTGGTCGCGAGACTAGTTTGGTCGCCCGAGTTGGGGCGTCGACAAGTGGCAAGTCACCGGGTTTTGATCCCGGCATCGCAGGTTCGAATCCTGCCGCCCCAATCCCATCGCGAACCGGGAGCGAGGTCCAATGTACGGCGAGATGGTCCTGTTCACTGGCAATGCCAACCCCGCTCTGGCGAAGCGCATCGCCGAGCGATTGGGGCATCCGATCTCGAGTGCCAAGGTCGGACGGTTCTCGGACGGGGAGACTCGGGTGGAGTTGCACCAGAATGTCCGCGGTAGAGACGTGTTCCTGCTCCAACCGACCTGTGCGCCCGTAAACGACAGCCTGATGGAGCTGCTCATCATGGCCGAGGCCTGCAGGCGCTCCTCGGCGGGGCGGGTCACCGCGGTCATGCCGTACTTCGGATACGCACGCCAAGACCGGAAGGTCGCGCCGCGCGCTCCCATCACCGCTCGGCTGGTGGCCGACCTCTTCCAAGCTGTCGCGATAGACCGCGTTCTGACGATGGACCTGCATGCGGGCCAGATTCAGGGATTCTTCAACATCCCGGTGGACAACCTCTACGCCCAGCCCATCCTGTACCGGTTCATGAAGGAAGAGCTGCTCGCTCCCGATACGATCATCGTTTCGCCCGACGCGGGAGGGACCGAGCGCGCGCGGTCCTACGCCAAGCGGTTGCACACCGGCCTCGCCATCATCGACAAACGGCGCTCCGGACCGAACGAGTCCGAGGTGTTGAACATCGTCGGCGACGTCAAGGGCATGCGGGCGATCATCATCGACGACATGATCGACACCGCCGGCACCCTCACCAAGGGAGGGACTGCCGTGGCGGAGGCCGGCGCCAAGGTGGTGATCGCGGTCGCCACCCACGCCGTGCTCTCCGGGCCGGCGCTGTCCCGCCTCGAGGAATCCGTGTTCGAGAAGGTGGTGGTCACCGACAGCATCCCCCTGCAGGACTCCGCAAAAGCCAGCCCCAAGATCCGCACCCTCTCCGTGGCATCGGTCTTTGCGGAGGCGATTCGGTCGATCCACTTCAACGATTCCATCTCTCGGCTGTTCCTCGACGACGAGGATTAGGTTTCGCAGGAGCGGGCGTGGAGGAGCCCTCCGGGGCGCTGTGCCGCTCTGAGACTGCCTTGACACGGCGATTCCAGACCGGTTACGGGGCGCCGGCTTTTGGGACGGGTTCCGTCCCGTGCACTCATTGACGCCCAAACATCCCGGCCGGCTTCGATCGGTCCGTCAGTCCAGGGGGTGTGCGAGGGCGGACGACAACGTCCGGTCTCCCCTGGCTCGGCCCACACGATGACGGCAGAGGTGCTGTCCCTGCGGCACTACCGGGCCGCGCAGGAGATCCCATGGAAACCAACCTGGACGCGGTCGTCCGCGATGCCTCGCGGGGGAAGAGCGGGGCTCGGAAGCTGCGCGCTGCTGGTCGACTGCCCGCCGTGGTGTACGGGCGCAACGCACAGTCCACGCCGGTGGATGTCGACCCGTCGATGTTCCATACGCTCTTCCGCAAGACGCAGAACCCCAACACGGTGGTGCACCTGCAACTGGGCGAAGAGTCCGTGCCGTGCCTGGTCCGCGCGGTGCAGCGGCACCCGCTGAGCCGCGAGATCCTCCACGTGGACTTCTACCGGTTGGAAGCGGGGCAGGAGGTCCAGGTCGACGTCCCGATCCGCGCGGAGGGCACCCCGCTTGGTGCCACCCTGGGTGGCCGTCTGCGTGTCCTGATGCGGACCGTTCCGGTACGCTGCGCCTACGAGTCCATTCCCGCGGTCCTGGTGGTGGACGTGACGCCGATGGATGTCAACGACATGGTGAAGGTCTCGGAGATCGAGCCTCCCCCCGGCGTACAGGTCCTGTTCGAGCAGGACTACAACGTCCTTACCGTCTACGGAAAGTTCACCGGTGTGCTCGATCTGGGTGAGGAAGAGGAAGAGGAAAAGGGCGAGGAAGAGGAAGAGGGCGAGGAAGAGGAAGAGGGCGAGGAAGGCGCCGAGGCCGAAGGCGAGTCCGAGTGATGTATTTGGTGCTCGGCCTGGGCAACCCCGGGCGACGCTATGAGAAAACGCGCCACAACGCGGGTTTTCTCGTCGCCGACCGGCTCGCCGGCCGCTGGAGCACTGCCTTTGGCGGCAAGCAGTTCAACACCCTGCTGGGCAAGACCCGCATCCACGATCGACCCGTGATCCTCGCGAAGCCCCAGACCTTCATGAACCTCTCTGGCCAGGCGGCCGCCTCGTTGCGTGGGTACTACAAGGTGCCCGACGAGCAGGTCGTCGTGGTTCACGACGACGTGGACATCCCCTTCGGCCAGGTGCGGGTGAAGCGGGGTGGAGGCCATG
>JAFDJI010000335.1 GCA_019307545.1 Deltaproteobacteria bacterium
AGGAGGTGCGCTCCGCCCGCCTCAATGGCCTGCCCTTCCTGATCGACACCCCCGGCGAGCGGCTCGAGCACGTCTTCTCCCAGCGAATCTTCGGCTACGACCAGGTCTCGGCCCTCGAGCCCATGAAGACCGCCAGCTTGGAGCAGGTCAATGCCGCCTTCGCGGACGCGGTCACGCCGGATCGGCTGGTGATCGCGGTTGTGGGCACCGCGGAGACACTTCGCGTGGCCCTGGAGGAGAGGTACGGGTCCGTCACGGTGGTCCCGTACACGGAGCTGTGATGGCGGCCTTTCCCCCCCGCACCCTCGACACCCTGCGCCTGCACCTGCGCCCAGGCACCCTGGCAGACGCACAGGCGATCTTCGACAGCTATGCCACTGACCCCGAAGTGGTGCGGTACCTATGTTTCCGCCCCCACCAATCCCTCGCCGACACCCGCGTGTTCCTGGAGGCGGTGGAGCGCGCCTGGGAGAGCGGGGAGGGGGAGCGGGCTCTGGTCATCGTGCACCGGGACCTCGGTCGAATCGTCGGAGCGATTGGCATTCGGAAGGCCGGGCCACGGGTGGAGGTCGGGTACGTGCTGGAGCGTGCCCGCTGGGGCGAAGGGTTGATGACCGAAGTGGTGGTGGCGGTGCGCGACGCAGCCTTCGCGGACCCCGACGTCAGCCGCTTCCAGGCGTTGTGCGACGTGGAGAACGTGGCTTCGGCACGGGTGATGGAGAAGGCCGGCATGGTCCTCGAGGGAACCCTGCGCAGCTACGAGATCCACCCGAATCGCAGTGAGGTCCCTCGCGACTGCTGGTGCTACGCGGTGGTGCGCTGAGGCTGCGGCTCTCCGCTTGATGCAGGGGGGCAAGTGGAGTTCAAAGACCGCTCCGGGAGGGCAAGTGGGGTCGAAAGACCGCCCCGGGAGGGCAAGTGGGGTGGAAAGACCGCCCCGGGAGGGCAAGTGGAGTGGAAAGACCGCTTTTTCGCCTGGAGACGGTCTTTGGGGGGGGCTTGCCCAACGCCGGCGGTCTTTGGGGGGGGCTTGCCCAACGCCGGCGGTCTTTGGGGGGGGCTTGCCCCGCGCCCCTGTGCACGCCCGGAGCCCTTCCCCGAGGATGGCTCAGTGCACCGTCACGTGCGCCTGGTGGTTGCCGTCGGCCAGGGTGCCCTCGGCATCCGTCGCCCAGGCGCTGATCGCGATCTCGAAAGAGAGGGTATCCAGGTCGCCCGGCTCGCCAGCGTCGGTCAGCTTGAACCAGATGTCGGCATCGACCCCGTCGAGACGGCCCCATCCCACCCCGACCACGGTGTCGAAGCCCACTACGGGCTGGGAGGGCTCGAGGGCCGGGTCGTCCAAGCACACCACCCAGGCCACCTCGTCGAGGTGGAAGTGGCTGTCCTCCCAGGAAAGCTGAAGGTTGGCCACGTGGTGGGTGAAGGCGCAGTGGAGGGTGAATCCGTGCATGTAGGTGGACCCGGCGTGGACCATCTCGCCGCCGCCGGTCATCCGCGCGGCATCGAAGTCCTCGTCGTCGTCCTCGTCCCAGATGTTGGGTGTGTCCGGGTCGTCGGGATCGTCGCCCTCGTCGAAGTCCTCGTTCGTGGGGTCATCGGGATCGCCCCAGGGCTCGTTCCACCATTGCTCGTCGCCGTCACCCTGGTCGGTCGCTTCCTCGCCCGGAGACGGGACCGAGTCGCCAAAGGGGGAGAGGCCGTAGTCGGTGCAGCCGACGAGGAAGGGGAGTGCGACGATCCAGCGCATGGGCGACTCCAGTGTAGGAAATTTTTCCTGCAAGGGGCGTGCCCAACATTCGGAACGAGCAAAGGCGTCTTTTCGGTACCTCTTGGGGCGAGGAATGGGCGGTTGGGTGGGCACTGGCACCCCTGCCCGCGGTGGAAATGTCGCAACCTGCGACCGGGCTGTGAATCACGCCCAGCCCCTCCAGGCGTGGAGGGTCCAGGTCCAGGTGTACGTGAAAGTGAAAGTGAAAGTGCAGGTATGCGTGCAGGAGCCTGGTTTGGGTGCCGGGTTCGGGTGTCATGAGGTTGGTCGGGGAGCGGTCTGATAGCGGAGGGAGCGAACCGGCAGAAGACCCGGAGAGACGGCGAACCAGCTGGCATATTTCGTCGTGAACGCCGGCTAGAGGGAGGAAGCGTACTCCTTGTACGCGACGACCGAAGAGCCAAGTTCACGACGAAATAGGCCGCTGGAGCGCCGTCCTAGTCGTTGCTCTTCTGCACCTTTCGGAACGGATGCAGGAACGAGGCCAGCGCCGGCGCGTTGCGGGTCTGGATCCATAGGCGGCCCGTGCCGGAGAACGCGCACACCAGGCCCTCCTGGGACAGGAACAGGCTCTTGAGGCCGCCGACCTTGGTGACGGTGAAGGTGAGGCTCTCGTCGAAGGCGACGATGTGCGACGTGTCCACCGTGTAGCCTCCCTCGACGTCGACCTTGTGGATGGCGCCGAAGGACGCGATCCACAACTTGCCCGTACCGCTGCACTTCAGCATGAACAGGCCTTCGCCGCCGAAGAAGGTCTTTGCACCACCCCACTTGGCGGTGACCTCGATGTCCGGGGTGCAGGCCACATAGGCACCGCGCTGCACCACCACCCCGGTGTTGGCGAGCTCGATCTCCTCCATGTCGCCGGGGATCGAGGGCGCCACGTCGAGCTGCTGGGCGGGGCCGGTGCTGGTGTAGGTGTTCTGGAACACCGTCTCGCCGCCCAGCGCGCGCTTGGCGGCACCCAGCAGCCCGCCCTTCATGTTGGTGTCCATCTTCAGGGCGG
Organism: Deltaproteobacteria bacterium; assembly: GCA_019307545.1. Taxonomy (GTDB): domain Bacteria; phylum Myxococcota_A; class UBA796; order UBA796; genus JAFDJI01. The sequence goes on from JAFDJI010000335.1 coordinate 2,778, forward strand.
GGTCCATCCCCATCATGGCCCCGGTCTCGGTGACCACCTGCTCGCCCTCGTCCAACTCGATGTGCAACGAGGCGTAATCGGGACGGTTGCGGATCTCGGCTTTCATGGTCTCTCTCCGAAAATGGGGGTCAGCCCCTACGGGGGGGCAGCTTCTGGCCAAGGAGCTGGCCGAAGGCGTTCGCGTTCCGGGTCTGGAGCCACACCTTTCCCGTACCCGAGAAGGTGCATACCAGGCCCTCGCCGCCGAAGATGAACGCCTTCCAGCCGCCGCCGAAGCGGCTCACCTTGAAGTTCACCGTTTCCTCGAAGGCGACGATGTGGCCGGTGTCCACGATGAACGTGCCGTCGATGTCCACCTCCTTGATGCCTCCGAAGGAGTTGAAGGCGATGGGGCCGGTGCCGTGCGCCTTGAGCATCACCAAGCCCTCGCCGCCGAAGAAGGTGCGGGACCCGCCCCACTTGGCGTCGATCTCCACCGTGTCCGCCGAGCACACGAAGGCGGTGGACTGCAGGTACATGGTGTTGCCCTTCAGTTCGTACACCTCGATGTCGCCCTGGTGGGTGGGCGCGAAGGTGACCTCGCCGGGCGCCCCCTCCGCCGTGAAGCGGTTCTGGAAGAAGGACTCCCCGGCGACCATGCGCTTCAGGCCCTTCATGAGCCCTCCGAGCAGGCCGTCGCCCTTCTTGCCGGCGGAGGTCTCCATCTTCACGTTGGTGCTCATCGACACCATGGCGCCGCCTTCGGCGACCACGGTTTCGCCGGGGTCGATGTGTACGACTGCGAGCGCGTAGGCGGGGCGGTGTTCCAGATCGAATCGCATCGTCGGCTCCTACGGAAGGATGGGGGAGATCCAGGAGAGGAGGGAAGCCATGTTCCGCGTCTGCAGCCACAGCGTTCCGGTGCCGCTGAACTCCAAAACCAGCCCCTCACCGGACAGCAGCGTCGACTTCCACCCGCCCACGCGGCGGATGGTGTACTTGAGGTCGCCTTCGAAGGCGACCACGTGGCCGCTGTCGACGATGTACTTCCCGTCGACCTTCCGCTTCTCGATGGCGCCATAGGCGTTGATGAGCACGTCGCCATCGCCCTTGCAGCGGAGGAAGAAGGCGCCCTCGCCCGAGAACAGCATGGAGAGGCCGCCCCAGATGAGGTCGATGGTCACCTTGGGGGTGGAGGCGAGGTACGAGGTGGCCTGCACCGTGATCGGCCCGTCCCGGGTGCTCTCCACCACCACGTCTCCCACCATCGTGGGCGCGAGCATGACCTGCTGCCCGTCCTGCTTCGCCTTGAAGTGGTTCACGAACATGGTCTCGCCGGCGAGGAACTTCCGGACCAAACCGACGAAGGCGGCTTGGAGCCAATCGAGCACCCCGCCGCCCCCCACGCCATTGAAGGTGGTTTCCACCATCATGCCGTCGCTCATGGCGACCATGGCGCCGCTCTCGGCGATGACCGTCTCGCCCTTGTCGAGGGTGACGACCGCCATGCCGTAGGACGGTTTCGACTCGATGTCGATGTTCATGCTTCCTCCGGAGGTCCGCGGTCCGCGAGCGTGCCAGGGAGGAGTTTCCTTGTCAATGGGCGCGACGGCCCTGCCGGGCCTTGCGTGTGGGTGACTGGTTGACTATTTTCCGAGTATGGTCAATGGGTCAGCGGGAGCCACATGCTCGATCCCAAGAAGAAGGTCCGGATCCTCGGCGCCGCCACGGACATGTTTGCCCGCTACGGCTTCAAAAAGTCGTCCATCGACGAGATCGCTACCACCGCGGGCGTCGGCAAGGGCACGGTCTACCTGGCCTTCGACAGCAAGGAGGACCTCTTCTACCAGGTCGTGCACCGGGAGATCCGGGTATGCGCGGCGCAGGTGTCGGAGCGGATCGACCCCCGAAAGCCGGCCGACGAGCTGCTGGTCAGCTGCAGCCTGGACACCTTGGAGCGCATCGAGGCCCAGCCGCTGCTCCGGGACCTGGTGTTGGGCCGCCTCGACCGGGTCGTTCCCATGTGGCGGAAGGAGCTGGAAGACCTGCGCGCCATCGGGCGTCTTCCCACCGTGGAGGTGCTGGAGTTGGGGGTGCGCCAGGGGGCGTTCCGAAGCGATCTCGAAGTGGAGCAGGTAGCGCGTATCGTACAGGACATGCAGATCGCCGGGCTCCTGCTCCAGCCACGGTTTGTGCGTTCGGAGGACGACCAGCGTCGCCTGGGCCTGATCTGGCTCGACCTGGTCCTCAACGGACTGATGACCCGGGATTGAGGCCGGAGACTGACCGGCCGACCTATGCGGTCAGACGTTCTGACCAGTCTGGTACTG